>NZ_ASSB01000195.1:0-68815 GCF_000520755.1 Paenibacillus sp. 1-18 | reverse complement strand
CGCAGTTCTTCCATAGCCTTAAGATTTGCCGCCATATCATTGATGCTGTCCACCAGCTGTATATAAGGATGCGGCCTCCGATTTTTACCGTTCCTCCCGCCGAGGTCCCAATCCAGATTAATGTGAAAGTCCCCTTGAGAGATGCGTTTTAAAGCGTCGATCATTTCGGTAAAAACGTGCTGCTCTTTAGGCTGAATGAAGCGCTTTACAGTCATGCTGATGATACCGAAGAAGAAAAAGCCCAGCGTCGCATTAATAAGAAAGACAAACAAATCATGGGGAGCCCATAACATGCGCGAATAGATCGCCGCCGTAATAAAAAACGCCGCAGCCCAGCTAAGATACAACACCAATAATACCAGCAGGACTCTCGCGAGGATATGGAGGAACCCCGGTTCCCGCTTCATTGCTGCACCTCCAGCCGATAACCCAAGCCCCGGATCGTACGGATCCGGAAGGAGTGGCTTGCCTCCGGAAACCGTACCCGAAGGCGCTTGATATGCACATCAACCGTTCTTTCGTCTCCCTCGTAATCATAACCCCAGATCTGTTCGATCAACTGGTCGCGGGTAAAGGTTTTTCCAGGATAGCTGGCAAGCTTGAAGAGCAGTTCAAATTCCTTGCGCGGCAAGGTAATCTCCTTCTCCCCAGCCCGGCACTCAAATGTATCGCTGTGCAGGACAAGATCCCCGACAGTCACCGATTTTGAAGCCATGATACGATAGCGTTTTAATAAAGCCTTCACACGTGCGACAAGCACCATGGGGTCGAAGGGTTTGACAAGATAGTCGTCCGTTCCGAGCGCGAAGCCTTTTACGATCTGTGATGTCTCGCCTTTGGCTGTAAGCATAAGCAGCGGCAGGTCGGTCTGCTCGCGCAGCTTACGACACAGCTCCCAGCCATCCATTCCCGGCATCATGATATCAAGAACAAGCAAATCGAGCTTGATTTCGTCAAAAATTCGCAGCGCGTTCAAACCATCCACCGCCTCAACTACTTCCAGACCTTCCAGTCGCAAAAAGTGTCCGACCAGTTCACGAATATGCGGATCATCATCAACGACCAATACACGCGTCATTACAATCTCCCCTAACTAACTCTGCCTTAAACCTCTCGTCCTCGTCAAGAAGAACGCTATCTTAAGCTTTACGCATATAAGCACGCACCGTAAGCGGCGCGAAGATCGCCACAATAACTGCAGCACCAAACAGGGAGATCGCCAGTTCCCCGCCAATCACTCCCGTATTCGCAAGCTCCCTGACCGCATTCACCAGATGCGAAATCGGGTTGACGTTCACAAACCACTGCAGCCAGCCAGGCATTGTGTCCACAGGCACAAATGCGTTGGAAACAAAAGTGAGCGGAAACAAAACAATCATGGATATGCCCTGTACACTTGAAGCCGTGCGGGCAATCACGCCAAAAAAGGCGAAAATCCAGCTGACTGCCCAGGAACACACGATGACCAGAAGCGCGGCGATAGCGACACTCAGTAGTCCTCCTTCTGGCCGATACCCCAATATATACCCCATAGTGAAGGTAAGTACAGTCGCAATCGTATATCGAATGCTGTCGGCCAGCAGAGCTCCAGCCAAGGGCGCAATACGCGCGATCGGGAGTGACTTGAACCTGTCGAACACGCCCTTGTCCATATCCTCCCGCAGTTGAACGCCGGTAACGACGGAGGTCGAGATTACAGTCTGTACGAGGATACCTGGAATGATGACCGGCAAATAATGCTGCACGTCTCCTGAGATGGCGCCGCCAAAGATATAGGTAAACATAAGGGTGAAAATGATCGGCTGGAGCGTGACATCAAACAATTGCTCGGGAGTATGCCGGATCTTGAGAATGCCCCGGTAGGCCATCGTCATGGAGTTGGCAAACGCCTGGCCGAAACTCACAGACTTTTTCAGTGTGCGATCAGAACCTGTCATAACAGCAGCGTTCTTCATGCTCTCACCCCCTCCACAGCATGCGCTCCTTGGGCCGTCTGCTGCTCATTTACTTGTCCCCCTTGGCCAGTGATGGACAGAAACACCTCGTCAAGCGTTGGCTTCTGCACACTCATCTCTACCAGGTGAATTTCTCCGGTACGGAGGGCGATCAGCAGGTCCGTCACCCGATCAACATTGGCCATCGGAGAAACGATCTTTCCATCCTCCACCGACACGTTAGGCTTAACTGAAAGCACCTGTTCCACGATCTGAGCAGCCCTCTCGATGTCGTGTTGATTTTGCACTTTGAGTTGCAGAGTCGATGCCCCCACTGCTGCTTTCAGTTCGTCCACTGTACCCTCGGCAACTACCCGACCATGGTCGATCACCGCGATTCGGTCAGCAAGTTGATCCGCCTCGTCAAGGTACTGGGTAGTGAGCAGTACAGTGGAACCTGTCTTGACCAGACGCCGGATCGTGTCCCACATCTGGGCACGCGTGCGCGGATCCAGCCCGGTAGTCGGCTCATCCAGGAAGATCAACGGCGGCTTGGCAATGAGACTGGCGGCCAAATCCAGCCGGCGGCGCATGCCCCCAGAGAAATACTTTAACGGTCGCTTGGCCGCGTCTGTCAAGCCAAATTCCTCCAGTAGCTCCGCTGCCTTATGACGTGCCTCGGCACGCCCCAGTCCGAGCAGTCTGGAGAAGATAATCAAATTCTCGGTAGCGCTAAGCGACTCATCGACCGATGCGTACTGGCCTGTCACGCCGATCAATTGACGAACAACCTGTGGCTCCTTTACTGCATCATGCCCGAAGATGCGCGCCGATCCACCATCAGGCCGCAATAACGTTGACAGCATCCGGATGGTAGTCGTCTTGCCTGCTCCATTAGGACCAAGCACGCCGTAGATCGTTCCAACACGCACATTCAGATCGACACCGTTAACCGCGTGCTTATTGCCAAATACTTTAACGAGTCCCCTTGCTTCAATGGCCAAGGCCTCTTTTCTGTCTGTATAATCCACTATCATTTCCTCCCTATAACGGTTTCTATAGAGAGGATAACCCACATTTATGAACTGAATATGAATAGAACCGTTTACTCTCCTTTTTACCTTCTTAGGGAAGGACCTATCCTCTCGAGAATTGGCAGATGCACAACCAGCATACCGATCCCCAGATTCGACTTGATGCCTCAAGCACTAACTTTTTGGTATTGAACCTATTTATATTGTGAAAAAATAATCTCGTTCTACCTTGCTGACTCTTAAACCAAACGTTTTATACCATTCGGCTTTCCCTTTCTCCTGTGCTGCCTTGTGCATCTCGTTATGCTTCCAATCTTTGATAGCCTCTAAAGATTCCCAATAGGAAACTGTAATGCCTACTCCATTTTGGTCACGAACACTTTCCACGCCCAGAAAACCAGGTTGTTCGGCAGCCAGTTCCTCCATTTTGTCTCCCATCTTTCCATATCCGCCATCTCCTTCAGTACGTTCAGAAGTAAAGATAGCAGCATAATAAGGGGGCTGTGGCGTTTTTGCAATTGAATTCATAGGTACCTCCCAGAAATGAAATAGTTTTTTTCTTAAGTTCGATTATAACCACAAGACTAAGATAAAAAAAATGAATATATATGATACTATGTATGAATATATTTCATTTAACGTAGGAGGCCACATGAATTTGTTTAAATATAAGGTCTTTCTTAGTGTTGTAGAAACAGGAAGCTTTACCAAAGCGGGAGAACTTCTCAACCTTACACAATCCGCCATTAGCCATGCTGTTTCCGGTTTGGAACATGAATTGGGCTTGACTCTGCTGATCAGAGGACGTTCAGGCATCAAATTGACCAGCAACGGAGAACGTCTGATGAAGCATTTCAGAGAGATTGTACAAATGAACGAAAGGCTTTATCAAGAGGTTGCTCTAATCAAAGGACTGGAGACCGGAACCGTAAAGATAGGTACGTTCTCAAGTGTATCCATCCAGTGGTTGCCCGGTATTATTCATAAATTCAACGAGCAGTTCCCACTTATTGAACTGAAACTGCTCGACGGTAACTACCATGAGATTGAGAATTGGATAGCCAGCGGAGAAGCTGATTTTGGCTTCGTTAATCTGCCTACTTTAGACGTACTGGAAGTACTGCCGCTAAAAAAAGAAAGAATGCTGTGTGTACTGCCATCTAATCACATGCTTCGGGAGCAAACAACCATTCGCGTGGATCAACTCCTCGATGAGCCCTTCATTATGCCTGCTTCTGGCTGCGACACCGATGTATGGAGAATTTTTTCTCAGCACAAGTTTGCTCCGACAATCAAATATGAATTAGAAGATGATCATGCCATTATGGCTATGGTGCAAAACGGACTGGGCGTAAGTATTCTTCCGGAAATGATTTTAGTTCAAAATCCTTATGAACTTTGTATTCGACCTTTGGATGGGCCATATTCACGTTCCATTGGTATTGCCGCTGCTTCTTTAAAGAGCATGGCTCCAGCCGCCAAAAAATGTATGAACTTCATTGCTGAATGGATTCGCTAATATCAATATGTTAATAGCTATACATCCTGTTTAATTCAGAGACGAAGAATTGTCGTCTGTCGGCCATGGCAATGGATTTTCAAAGCCTGACCAGTCCATGTCCATTTCCTTATCGCTTAGCAGACATTGATCCAGTTCGGCTTCCAGGTCCGATTGCTTCATTCCGATGCCGATCATGACAATTTCGTTCATGCGGTCGCCCCATTGCTCATCCCAATGGTCCATAGCTTCAGGATTGGCTGCGACGATCTCCTGCCGTTCTTCCTCCGACAACGCCGCAAGCCAGCTTCCCGCCGGTCCGAACTGAATGGATGGGCCTGCCTGGCTAATACTGGCCGCCCAATCCTGAGGGGTTGCAATCCAGGCTAAACCTTTCCCACGAACGACCTCCTCCGGCCAATAGCTCATAAATTCAGCCAATCTGGCTGGATGAAACGGTCTTCTGCGCCGATACACAAAGGAATGAATACCATATTCGTCCGTTTCCGGGGTATGGCTTTCCAGCTCCAGCTCACGAATCCATCCGGCGGATTGGCTGGCCTTGTCAAAGTTAAACAATCCCGTGTTTAAAATGTCCGCAGGAGCCACCTGTCCCTTGGAAGTACGGATGATTTTGGCTTCAGGCTGCAATCTGCGCAGCACACCCTCCAGCTTGTCCAGCTCCACAGGCTGAACCAGATCGCATTTATTCAGAATCAGTACATCGCACGTTTCAATCTGGTCAATCAGCAAATCCGAGATATCATGCGTGTCGTCTTCACCAGTAGCCTGCCTGCGGTCCAGAAGCGTTTCTCCCGATTCAAAATCATGCCAGAAGCGGTTCGCATCGACCACGATGACCATGCAATCCAGTTTTGCCAAGGAGGCCAAATCAATGCCCGTTTCTTCATCAATGTACGTAAAGGTTTGAGCGATGGGCACAGGCTCACTAATTCCTGTTGATTCAATTAAAATATAATCAAACTCACCCTGTTCTGACAGCTTCTTAACCTCCAGTAATAAATCCTCACGCAATGTACAGCATATACAGCCATTAGACAACTCGACCAGTTTTTCCTCTGTTCTGGACAGGCCTCCTTCTTTTTTAACCAGTTCGACATCTATATTTACTTCACTCATGTCATTGACGATTACCGCCACTTTCATACCGTCCCGATTGTTTAATACATGATTCAAAATCGTCGTTTTCCCTGCACCCAAATATCCGCTCAGCACAGTTACCGGTATTGCTTTCTTATTCATTGATGATATGCTCCTTTTATGATTGGTTTTTCATTCTTTTTTTAATCGTAATAATTACTATTAAATCTGGTATGTAGTAACATACAGTATCCGTTTTGCCTTGTCAACGATGAAGAAGCTCTTGAAATAAAACGATTCAAAGTTATTATTATGGGTAATAACGAAATTTAAAGAATAAGGTGAATATATTGCGATCTATTTGGCTAGGTGTGTTGGCTGCTTTCTTTTTTGCTTTTACATTTGTTCCCAATCGGTCTATGGAGCTGTCTGGCGGGAGCTGGATTTGGAGTGCTTCATTGCGGTATGTGTTTATGATTCCTATTTTATTCGTCATTGTTTTGAGCCAACAGAAGCTTAGGCTTCTGTTGGACGTTATGAAGGAACGACCGGGAACGTGGCTGTTGTGGAGCTTCATCGGATTTGGCTTATTTTATGCTCCATTATGCTTCGCATCGGCTTATTCGCCGGGTTGGCTGATCGCGGGTACTTGGCAAATTACTATTATTTCGGGTTCTCTGCTTGTGCCATTATTTACAGAGGTTGTACAAACGGAGAACGGCCCAGTAAAAACACGCGGGAAAATTCCCATCCAGGGACTTATGATGTCTCTGATTATTCTCATTGGAATTCTTCTCATGCAAGTTGAGCAGGCACAATCCATTTCTGCGCAGGATTTTTTATTTGGCCTCCTGCCGGTCATCATTGCCTCCTTCGCATATCCATTGGGTAATCGCAAAATGATGGAGGTCTGTGCAGGACGGTTAGATGCCTATCAACGTGTGCTCGGGATGACTTTAGCCAGTTTGCCCTTCTGGATACTGCTTTCGATATATGGAGTGTTCAGTGCAGGAATGCCAAGCATGGATCAGACAATACAGTCTGCTCTGGTGGCCATATTTTCAGGAGTGATTGCAACAGTTTTATTTTTTAAAGCTACGGATCAGGTTCGCGGAAATATGCAAAAGCTGGCGACAGTTGAAGCAACACAATCTCTGGAAGTTCTGTTCGCATTAATGGGAGAACTGATCTTTTTATCCATACCTTTTCCGTCACTTCTATCTTGGCTGGGTATGTTTGTCGTCATCCTCGGCATGGTTCTGCACAGCTATGTTACACATCAGAAGAAACCAGACCCTCAAATGATACCCACAAAGATAGACACTGTTTAGCGTTTACTGTTATGTATAAAAAAGACAGCTAATTAAAGAGATAACTCCTAATCTGCTGCCTTTTTGCGATGATTGTGCTCGGATTACCAAGCGTAAGCTTCCGGTGCAGGTTTGCCCGGGCCAGGGAAAATCTCGTTCAGCTTGGCAAGAACATCGTCAGTCAATTTGACCTCAGGCACCCGCAGAGCATCCTCCAGCTGTTCCCAGGTCCGCGGGCCAATAATTGGAGCGGTTACAGCCGGATGGGACAATACCCAGGCCAGTGCAATCACGTCCTCCTTCTCGCCCAGCTCGCGGGACAATGCTGCAAACTGCTCCAGCTTTGCACGGTTCTGTTCCACTTTTTCCTTGGCGCGTGCGCTACGGGAGCCTGTACCTGCTAACGCATTACGTCCCAATAGTCCACCTGCCAACGGGCTCCAAGGAATCACTCCAAGTCCCAGTTCCTGAGCCGCCGGCAATACTTCAAGCTCAGCAGAGCGTTCATTCAGATTGTACAGATGCTGCTCGGATACAAGACCTAAAAAGCGTCGTGCCTTTGCTTCGGCCTGCGCCACCGCAATGTGCCAGCCCGCAAAGTTACTGGAACCGATATAATCCACTTGTCCCCGATCCACAACGGATTCAAATACGCCCCACAGTTCATCCCAGGACACGTTACGATCAACGTGATGCATTTGGTATAGCTCAATGTGATCGGTCTGCAAACGTTGCAGAGAAGCATCCAAATGACGGCGAATTTTGTATGCAGACAAGCCTGAGCCTGCGTTCGGTCCGTCATTTTCATTTTTCATATCCCCGTATACCTTCGTCGCCAGCACGACCTTCTCACGTCTTCCACCACCCTGCTGGAACCAGCGTCCAATAATTTCCTCTGTCCATCCTTTGCGGTCATGCCCGTATACATTGGCTGTATCAAAGAAGTTAATGCCCGCATCCAGCGCGGCATCCATGATTTTAAACGCATCCTTTTCTTCGGTTTCCGGTCCGAAATTCATCGTGCCCAGACATAACCGACTAACCTTCAGGCCTGACTTGCCCAAGTATGAATATTCCATACTACCTCCCGCCTTTGCCTAAGGATTTTAAAATTCAGCAAAAATTCCATTAAAAAGACCATACCCATTTCATTCACCAGAAAAAACCACTTTGAAACACCCTTGAACACAAATTACTTCTCTATGTATAGCAAAAAGCCCTCGCATTATGCCGAAGCATTACATGCGGAGGCCATCCCCTCGTACTACCCGCCGAATGTTAAAAGAAAGTGACTTTACGGTGGTTGCCAGCGGAGCGGAGGATTTAAATCTGGAGAAGCGGAGCGTTCGCCTTTGCCACGGGATTCTTACCTTTTCATGTCCTATCCAATGCAAAGAATCCCGTGGCAACAGCGATCATAAGATCAAATCCTTCGCGAAGCCCGCTCACTTCAACCACCGTAACTCTCTCTTTTTTTAACAATCAAGGAATTAATTTCGTTTCTTTCGCACGCTCGGCCATTTTTTTCGTATGCTTGCTGAGCGGCTTTTTAAGCACCAATCCAAACAGGAAGCAAACTCCGATAAATACAATTAGCATCACTACGTCTCGTGTTACCGTTGAAGGCAGCATCCCTCCTACCGTTTCCCGTAGCAGACTAACCGCATAGGTAAATGGTACGAACGGATTCAGCGCCTGGAAAAACGGTGTACTCGTCGCAACCGGGAATGTCCCTCCTGAACTAGAGAATTGAAGCACCAGCAGAATGACCGCCAGACCCTTCCCGATATTGCCGAACACAGAAACCAACGTATAGGTCATCGCCGTAAACACCAGACTGATCAGCATAGACGATAGTACAAATGCTACTTTGGCATCCACATACGCCCCGAGCAGGAACAAATCACCTAGAGACACGCTCAGCGCCTGAAAAATACCAATCGTAGAGAACGTCATCAGCCGTCCGAAATATACTTGGTAGCTTTTATATTGGCCTTCCGGGTCCTCCACATCGACCCTGAACATCGAGACCAGCAGCATCGCACCTACCCAAATAGATAATGTAGTGTAAAAAGGGGACATCGCAGAGCCATAGTTCGGGATCGGGTATATTCGCTCCTGCTTCAGCGCTACCGGACTGCCGAGAAAATCACTTTCCTTCTTCACATCCCCTTTGAGCAATGCGATCGCTCGTCCGAGTGCGTTTTCACCTCTCAGCTTACGAATCGTGTCAGCCGCGTGACGTATCGAATCCTCGGCAGCTGGAAGATCCGTTCTCACAAAATTAGCAACCTGGTGTACCGCTTTTTCTGCTTCGGGGAACTTGTTTTCAATCAAGTCAGCCATTTTGACAAACTGTTGCTCCGCCTTCGGTAAATCGTTACGTACAAATTCTGCCGCCTGATGAATTTTACCTTTAACCGTAGGCAAATCGTTTTTTACGAAATCTGCCGCTTTGTTGACAGCAGTCGTGAATTCGCCCATGCGCCCCTGAATCGTCGTAGCCGCTTCATGCAGCTTCTGCCTATATTCTGGCAAATCCTGCTGGAGACGAGTCAGCTCTTCCTGACCGAATACCGCGGCAGCCTGTGCATCATTTAATATCTTTTCAATATTCGGCAGTTGCTCTTGAGCGGTTTTCAGTACATTGGCTGAATTGCGCGCAATGGTTTTAATTTGATCCAGTGCCTTTTGGATAGCGGGCGCATACTCCGTATCATAATTGCTCAAAATGCTGTCAATTCCGCTGCTTACCTCTCCGGCCAGGCGGTCAGCGTCATCCAGCAAATTTTGTGCAGGCTTCTCGCCACGCTGTATGGCATCTCCAATGCTTGTCACCGTGCTGTTCAGGCGACCAAGACGATCCTTCAACCCGTCCACGCGGGAAATAAGCGAATTCAGAGGCTGACTAGGCAAATACCCGTTCACACGGTTCAACAACTGAGAAATATGATCCAGCACACCTACGGCAGTCGTCAGCCTTCCGCTAACCCGATTCGCCGCAGCTTGTGCTGCTTTAGGATCAAAATCCACACCACGAATGATGCCTGTAATCTCGGAAACTTCATTTGCAATGTGCTGTACGAGCTGCAAATCCTCCTTGACCAGCGTTCCAATAGAGTCGAGTGCACCGTCGTTTTTATCCAGAAATTCAAGTAAGCCGGTTGTAAAATCCTTGCCTGTATCCGCAATCTTCTGTACTTCCGGTAGTGCTTTCTGTGCAGCATTAATGACCTTAAGAGACGTTTGTGTATCCTCCAGGGCAGTGGCCAACGCGCTTTCCACCTTGCCAAAGTTTTGATCCAGCTCAACAATCCGATCTCCGGCCTTTTGAATGTCTGGCAGTCTTTTTTGTATATCCAAAATAACCGCCGCTACCTTATCCAGCTCAGGCAGGTTTTTGTCTATTTTAAGCACCAGATCGCCGGCGCGGTTAATTTCTGGAATTTTCTCCTTTAGGGCAATGATTTTTTGCCCCTGCGCCTTAATTTTGGGCAAATTCTGCTCCAGCGCAATAGCCTGTTTGCCTAATTTGTCGATATCCGGCAGGCGATTGTTCAGCTCCAGCACCCGGTTCTCAATGTTGCGAATGGTAGGCAGTTCCTCCTCCAGCTTGACCCCGGCTTCCTTGAGCTTAGTCAACACGGCCTGACTGGCTGTTTCAATAAAGTTTTGACTAATCTGGTTGGTCAGAGAGGTTGCCCCCGAGGAGGTAATTTTCGGAGCAACTGCATTGATTTTTTCATTTACAGCGTAATCAATCTCAGGCTTTTGCGGATTTTCCGTAAGCACGCTCGTAATTTTCTTTGAAAAATCCTTGGGGATGAGCAGGCTGGCATAATAATCACCGTTTAGGACACCTTTTCGTGCCTCTGCTTCATTCACAAACGTCCAGCCCAGCTTCTTGTTATTTTGAAGGTTATGCAAAACCTCGTCGCCGATATTAATTTTCTTCCCGTTCACCTCAGCACCCTGGTCCTGGCTCGTTACTGCAATTTTAATACCTGATGTATTTGCGTACGGGTCCCACATTGCTTTCAAATTCACCCATGCATAGACGGAAGGCAAAAGAATGATGCCAATGACTAATAAAGTCCCGGTCGATACTTTGAATACATTCTTCCAGTCTGTTAAGTAGATTTGCCATATCTTCCGCAACCTCACCACTCCTTGTATGTACATTAACCTATCGTCCAGTGTTGTATGCACACGTATTGTAAACGATTTGAGTGGATGAAGCCAATTAGGGGAACTATGATCCTACTTAATTTCGAACACCGTTTGCAGGTTTAGCCTCCAGTGAATAAAATGCTCCTTTTTTATTGATTTTTCCCACAACGGTAATTGCGCCCTTTTTGGAGAATGTATACACGTTATCTTTAATTTTTACGGTGTACCCTTTCAGGTTAATTCCAAAAAGGGATTGTACTTTCGACTTGGCGGCTGCAAGCACCTGGGTTTTGCTGAGCTTTGGCTTGGCAAATGCTTTGACAAAGTCCTTGTCCCCATCCCAGTCCATGCCATACTCACTTTTTACGGACCATACTTTACCGGTTTTTATGCCAATCAGTACGTTGTTTAATTCATTATCATCCCGGAAGTTCCAGACAGTATCCTTGCCTTCCTGCTGACGAAGCACATATTCAAATGGCTTAATTGTGGTCATACCAAGTGTTTTAAGGGAACGGTGTGCTTTGTTGGTCAGGGCAGCTTTAAAGTCTTTGAGCGAATACATAAAGCTGGCCGTTATTTGATTTCCATGATCAAGGTCAATATAAATGCTTTGGTCATCCCCCACAGCACCCAATAATTTTGAAGCCCTTCTTCGTCAACCGGAGAATATACGCGCCAGATGGCTTCCGTTTTAAAAACCTTATCGGTATCGAATGATTTCAGGAACGATGCAACCTTGCTGCGCAGGTTATGATCCATAACCTTATCCAGATCAGCGGCACCATAGATGATGCTGGTGGACTGCACGATTCCTTTCTTCGTATCATAATTTTGGATAAAATCTGCATTCGCTATCCCGCTCAAGGTACCGTTTACAGTCCATGCGTTAAAAGAAGTGTCTGCACTTGTAAACTTTATCGTTTGTTTCCCTGCTAATGTGTTCAGGACCTCCGTTAAACGCTTGGTAACGGTTTGGTCTAGGTTAACAGAAGTTTGTACGTTTTGAGCTGTGGCAGCAGCGGGCTGCTGTGCCATTGCAACCGGAGCCGTTCCCAAAAGGATTGATATTGCCGCGGCGGCTGCAGTGATAGAATTCCATTTTTTCATTTAGTCGATTCCTGCTGTGTCTACGTAAAAAAGAAGCCCCTCAGACCTAATTATTAGGCTTAAGGAGCTTCTTATTCACTACGTTATCCATTTTTCAGCAGTCTGGCCGCTGAAAAGGCTGCACCATGACGCAATTTCCGTTTTTCCAGCCGTTTGTGCAGCGAACGATTATACAAGACTTGAATGACAAAATACGAGATAATGCCCAGTACCACACCGAAAACCGACATCCCAATCAGAATGTGCAGCCCTCCGTGCAGCAAGTCTCTGAATACAGACCAGTTGCCATGAAACAGCTCCATAAAAGAATGCTCGTGAAGTCGACCGCCTCTGACGTGTCCTGGAAAATGGGATGGATAAATCCAAGCCCCAATCTGCTTGGCGAACGGCATCAGCACAATCGGTAAAAAGGTCAGCTTGCCTACGACGTTACCTACAATGGCCGCAGGCATCGAACCGCCGGACAACCGAACAATGGGATAAAACACAAGGTAGATCAGAGAAGCTGTGGAAATCACAACCATCTCCAGCCCAAAGCCAATGGCAAAGCCCAAGGAGATTTTTTTGACGCCACCGGGCGCACGCAACAGCTTGATAAAATTCAGACGAATCGCCCGCCATATATTTTGGAACATATTATATTTCTTCTTGGATTTATCAGGTTTGAGCCTGTTCGGATTGAGCTTTATCAATAGGAGGACTCCTTTAACAGTACTATTCAAGTTCGGGAATGAGGTTGTACAGCCCCCCAACCTTACTTAGGTTTATACTGTCATTATAACCCTCAGCGGTCGAAAAGCAATGCTATTCCGCCTGTTTTGCTTTTTTAGGACAAGATTCGCTTGTTGACATCGGTTTCAAGAGGCACAATGTCCCAAATTTCCGACGCGTACTGCTGAATCGTGCAATCGCTGGAAAATTTGCCGGAGTGAGCCATATTCACAATCACTCGCCGCGTCCACTCGGACGGATTCCGGTACACCTGCTCCACATAAACCTGCGTATCCACATAGGCTGCGAAGTCTTTGAGCACAAAGTATTCATCATTGTGATCAATCAGGGATTGATAAATGGCCTCAAATTCTCGTTCATGCCGCGTAAAAGGGGCATCGTTCACCAGTTGATCCAGCACCTCGCGCAGTCTTTCGTCACTGTTGGCTGTTTTACGTGCTGAATACTGGCCGTCCTGAACATATGCTTCGATCTGATCCACCTTTAATCCAAAAATGAACATGTTGGCATCGCCCACCATTTCATGCATTTCAACATTGGCTCCATCCAATGTCCCCAGGGTGAGTGCGCCGTTCATCATAAATTTCATATTTCCTGTGCCTGAGGCTTCCTTGCCTGCCGTAGAGATCTGCTCACTGACATCCGCTGCAGGAATGATCAGCTCTGCCAACGAAACTGAATAATTTTCAAGGAAAACCACTTTCAGCTTGTCCCTGACATCCACATCCCGGTTGATCGTATCCGCCACATTGTTAATCAGCTTAATCGTCTGTTTGGCGAGAAAATAGCCCGGAGCTGCTTTAGCCCCGAAAATAAACGTGCGTGGCACCATATCCAGCGAAGGATTATTTTTGAGCTGGCTGTACAGATGCATAACATGCAAAATATTAAGCAACTGTCGCTTGTAGCCATGCAGCCGTTTGACTTGTACATCAAAAATGGAGGACGTATCCAGTCGGACACCGTGTTTGGCAAACACATGCTCGGACAGCCTGATTTTATTATCTCTCTTAATTATCTGAATTCGTTCTTTGAACGACTCGTCCCCACTGTAACGAAGCAGGTCGATTAGCTCGCGTGGACGGGTTCTCCAGCGTGTACCGATCGTTTCATCATACAAGCTTGCCAGCTCGGGATTCGCGTGCATCAGCCAGCGGCGATGGGCAATCCCGTTCGTTTTATTGTTAAAACGCCCCGGGTACAGCTCGTGAAACGACCTCATTTCCCGTTCCTTCAAAATTTGTGTGTGCAAGGCTGCTACCCCGTTGACGCTATAGCTGCCGACAATAGCCAAATGGGCCATGCGGATTTGTTCACCGTGAATGATCGCCATCAGTCCAATTTTGATGTCCTGACCTGGATAACGCTCCAGTAGCATAGCGCAATAACGCTTGTTCATTTCTTCAATAATTAAACAAATACGAGGAAGCAGCTCCCGCACCATATTGACAGGCCATTGTTCCAAGGCCTCGCTTAATATCGTATGGTTGGTATACGAAACCGTCCGGGTCGTAATATCCCATGCTTCGTCCCAGCCCAAGCCCTTCACGTCGATTAGAATACGCATCAGTTCGGGTATAACCAGCGTTGGATGTGTATCGTTAATGTGCAGCGCAATCTTGTCAGGCAATTGGCTGTACGGTAAACGAAGCTTTTCGAACGTACGCAAAATACTTTGCAATCCAGCCGAGCACAAGAAATACTGCTGCTTCAGGCGAAGCAGCTTGCCCTCATAATTGGAGTCATCCGGGTAGAGAAAGGCCGAGATGGACTCCACCGAGCGGTTATAGTCGAGAAAGCGATAATAGCCACCCTCGCCCCGAATCGGTCCCCGGATGGGGTCAAGCGCCGACTCGGCGCTCCAAATCCGCAGCGTGTTCACCTGCGCGTGTCCATAGCCCACCAGCGGAATATCATACGGAACAGCCCAGACCGTTTCGGCATCCTGAGTCTCGAATATAAGACGGCCATCCTGTTCACGAGTCTCCACTCGTCCCCAAAAATGAACCTCGACCTTCTTGTCAGGGCGGCGTTCCTCCCATACATTCCCCTTTTGCAGCCAATAATCCGGCAGCTCTACCTGATTTCCGTCTACAATCCGCTGCTCAAACAGACCGTACTTATACCGGATACCACAGCCATGTCCTGCATAGCCGAGAGATGCCAGCGAATCCATAAAGCAAGCAGCCAGACGACCAAGACCGCCATTCCCCAGCCCGGCATCCGCCTCCTGCTCTTCGATTTCTTCCAAGTCCCAGCCCAATTCTCCCAAGGCCTGCCGAACCATATCCAATACGCCCAAATTCAGCAAATTGTTGCCCAGCAGACGGCCTATCAAAAACTCCAAGGAAAAGTAATAGACCTGCTTCTCTTGTCCTTCTTTATAGGCTTGGTTCGTTTCCGCCCATTTCTTGCCGACCTGTTCGCGGATCATACCGCCCAAAACCTTGTATACGTCTTCCGCCTGAGCTTCCTGCATCGGTTTGCCCAGCCTTCCGACCAGTTGCTCTCGAAAAGCCTGCTTGAATGCTTCTTTATTGCTGAACAAAGGTGTAACCTCCTGTATTTCGGTTTTAAATGCACTCTATGTCTTCTAAATGACGCTGTTCTTGGCAATGACATAAGGAACCTTACTGTCTCCAATCAGAGTCCGTTCCGGTGAAAGCTGCACATCCTTATCCAAAATGACATTCTGGACAATTGCACCCTTACGAATCGTGCATTTTTGCATAATAATCGAGTTGCTTACCCGCGCGCCTTCCTCTATCCGTACCCCGCGAAAAAGAATGCTGTTCTCAACCCTGCCCCCAATCGTGCAGCCATTGGCGACAAGTGAATGATCCACCTCGGCGCTCTGCGTATAGCGGGTCGGGGCCTCATACTTGATTTTGGTATGCACCAGCTGATCCTGGAACAGTGCTTGATACTGCTGCTGATCCAGCAGCTTCATGCTATTTTTATAGTAACTCTCGACGGAATTAATGACCGCATGATATCCTTCATAGGGATATGCATAAATGCGTAGTCCACTTGGGTTTTTCTGGATCGCATCCCGGAAGAAGTGGCTATCCTGATGGGCGATGCAATGCTTCACTTGATCCAGATACAAGCTTTTGTCCATCACGAACATTTCCAGATAAATATTATGATGATCCTGCTCCTGATGAATGCCGGTCACTCGTCCGTCCTCGGCAATCTCCAACCGCACGCAAGACGCATGCTCAGCTTCGAGCTGCTCTGTAGCTTTGTAGACGAGGGTAACGTCTGCATTCTTTTCCCGATGATAACGATGTACATCCTCAATATTAACCTTGTTGACATGCTGCGTTCCTGCGTGTATAACAGTCTGCCCGGCTGAGCGATGAAAAAAGTCCAGGTTGTTGTGCACATGCTGCAAATCCCCGCGTGAACCATCTGTCGGATCATTCCAGTCCGGCGGCAAAATAAACAGCCCTCCTCGTCTGCGGTCCAAATCCCAAGGCCGTCCTTCGCCCAGATGATCCAGCAGCGAACGGTATTTGCGGCGGATGAACAATGCAATATCATACACCTCTGCATGCATCATGTTGGATAAGGTAAAATCAATGAGCCGGTATCGACTGGCAAAGGGAACTGCGGCCCCGCACCGGAAATAGGTCAACTCCTTCAACTGATCCAATTCGTGATCCAGGTTGATCACTCCAATGAGTCGGCTCATAGCGGACACCGTCCTTATCCGGGTTATATTCGTGCATGAAGCTTGCTTTCCTGATCGAACAAAATAACCTCATTCGAGCTATCCTCAGATCCAATGACCGTATTGTCATCAATAATGACGTTTTCGTTCACGATAGCCCGGTGAATGCGTACATTGCGTCCAATTTTTACATTCGGCATAATGACAGACTCGGTAATAACGCTGTCCCTGCCTACTTCGACCCCATAGAACAGCACAGAATGCCTTACTTCTCCATCCACCATGCAGCCTTCATTTACGATGCTGTTTTTCAGCACCGCTCGCTGGGTGATGTACTGAGCCGGTTGATTGGGACTGCGAGTATAGATACGCCAGAAAGTGTCATTCAAATCCAATGGCGGGTCCTGAGCCAGAAGATCCATGTTAGCCTCCCACAAGCTCTGAATCGTACCCACATCCTTCCAGTAGCCGACAAACGGATATGCATACAGCGACCGCCCATGCTGGAGCAGCATCGGAATGATATCCTTGCCAAAATCATGCGAGGATTCAGAATCGCTTGCACTTTCCAGCAGATAGCGACGCAGTACCTCCCATTTGAACAAATAAATGCCCATCGAGGCCAATGTACTTTTCGGCTGTTCCGGCTTCTCCTCAAAGTCGTATATTTTCAGGTCATCGTCCGCGTTTAGTATCCCGAATCGTTTGGCTTCCTGAATCGTGACGTCGATGACAGAAATCGTGCAATCTGCTCCCTTTTCCTTGTGAAAGTCAAGCATGAGACTGTAGTCCATTTTATAGATGTGATCCCCTGACAAAATCAGTACGTGCTCCGGGTCATATTGATCCAAAAAATGCAGGTTACGGTAAATCGCATCCGCAGTACCTCTATACCAATTATTCCCGTCTTCTTTTTCATGCGGGGGCAACACAAAAACTCCTCCATCCAGGCGATCCAAATCCCAGTCACTGCCTACGCCGATGTACGAATGAAGCACCAACGGTTCGTACTGGGTTAATACACCTACTGTGTCAATACCAGAATGGGCGCAATTACTAAGGGGGAAATCAATGATGCGGTAGGTTCCTCCAAAAAATACAGCCGGTTTGGCAAGTGTCCGGGTCAGTCCTTTGAGTCTTTTGCCCTGTCCGCCGGCAAGCAGCATGGCCACCACTTCCTTCTTTCTCATCACAAAGACCTCCCTGTCAGGTACGTCTGAAGCAATTGCGGCTGGATATTTTGATAATATCCATTAAACGTGAATAGACACTCATAATCGTTTCATTGCCGATGGAGCGGGTAAGATTTCATGGAAAGGGTAAAATCATAGTTATGCGGAATGAGCGCAAGGAAGCACTAAATCGTAAAATCTAGTTCATCAATTCACATTTTGGATTCATTTACATCGTTGGTGTTATAACAGCATGATCATTAAGGAGGTGTTATTCATGAAAAATAAAAAATGGGTGATAGCCGCATTGGGAATGGGTGTTACGTATCTGATGAGAAATAAAGGGGCACGCGATAAGATGCTGAACAAGGTACAGACATTCGTCAGCCGCGCAAAAACATCTACAAAATCTTAAAGCTTTAAAGCAAGAAAAGTGAGCCTCTCTGAGTAGATTTATTCAGGGAGGCTTTGGGCTGTCCAGAGCCGTATCGGAAGACGGTCAGGCATTCTCCTTGTGTTTTTCTACTTCCATGATATGTTCAACGGTAAAGGTTCGATGCCTCCATTCGGAGGAACGGTAGGCTTGCAGAAGACCTGAAGTATGAATTTGCTCTTTGTCCACCTGCTTAAAGGTATGAGTAATCCCCACCTTCCCTTTAAAAGGAAAATAGGAAAGACCCACCGTCTGATCTGATAACCATTCGGCCCGAACCCGCCCGCCTTCATGTCGTACAGTCGGGAAACTCAAACCATCAGCAAACCACTCATAATCTGCCGCAGGTGTCCCTGGCTGCCGGCTGCACAGAAACAGACTCAATTCATCGCAGAACAACATTCTGCGCACATCTGTACGCACCTGATGTTCGAAGGTAACGCCGCCTGCCAGCTCCTGTTTGAGCCTGTGTCGACGCTGTTCCTCCTCCTCCTGATAAGCACGCGTAATCTGCTTGTCCTGAGTATTTCCATACTCAATCCGTCCGACCAGCTCCTTGTACATCAAGCTGCACAGCAGCGCCGCATACGAATTCACTTGCTCCACTTCATCAATCCCCAAATGATAAAACACAAAACGAGGACTGAGTGGAAAATCAATAAATGTATAAGGTGCAGATACATGATCATTCCAGAAAGGAGCAGCGTCTAACTTCATCCAACCTCGGTCATGCTCCTTAGCTGCATATACAAAATCCTGCTTATGCCGTCGATTCTTAAAGGCATTCTCTTCCCATTGTGAAGCCAGCTCACCTGAAATGTGGGCATGGTCATGCTGCGTCGTCATTACATAAGCTTGGTCCGTTTCATAAATAACCATATGCTCTCCCCTTCCGTTTGGCGATTCATCTGATATGTGTACAAACTTTCTGATTGAAGGACATGGTTATACTTTCACTCATTATATCAGGATAAGGGTAAAAAGGCAGTGAAGTTTTCTCCACCCTTACTTCCCATTACCGCTTAATTCCTCACTCAAAACTGCTACTTTATGATCCCTTCCATTTTCAGAACCATGTTGTTAAAAAACACGACTTGGACACTAAATATTCATAAATATAATATCGTCTGAATGAATTTACGAAAAAGACTATCGAATGATACGATAAGACTATATGATATTCCAATCATTACCTATGTACCTAAATCAGGAGGATTACAAAATGGAAGAATTAGTTCGTTCGATTCAAAAAAAGATGCGATTCAAAAAGGTTGTTTGCTGGCTGGCGATCATTATGTTTGGTCTGTGCACCTTGGTTGGCGTTGCAGCTCAAGAATGGCTTCTGACGCTCCTCTCGCTGGGAATGACAGTTCTAGGGATCTATGCTTTAACACTGATGCGTGGTATGTCAAAGTTCACCAAGGAGTATCAGCCGGGAAAAGGCTATGGTTATTATCGCTGTACAGTTCAACAGAAGCTTCGTTATCTCACTTGGGCGCAGTGGCTGGCGGGTGCCTTTATCATCTTGATGATCTTTGTGTTCGACACCCGGCCAACCTCTTTTCTCATAGTCATCCTTGCTATTCTGACGATTCAGTTCAGTATTAAGAAACGGATTAAAAATCATCAGGAGCCGGATGCCGCCGAACTGGATGGGTTTGTACGGATGGGGATGATTTCTCCGCAGGAACAACCGATTGGAGTGTATAAAGATTTTGTACATCTAACCCATACATTTCGCGGTAATCAAATTGTTATCGTTACGGACAAGCGACTGATTTCTGTGTTTGTGGAGGAGCAGGGACGTGCGGTGAAAACAGAAATGCTGCTCTCGGGTATAAACAAGGTACGAGTAATCGGTACCGGCTTTCAGGGAAAAGGAATATTGCTGTCTGTGAGCAACCGTGACCATAACGAGCTTCACATCCATATGGTCGGGAAAAGTATTTTCTTTTCTCCAGAGCAGTTCATAGGCTCCTTATTGCGAGCACTGGATGCAGCACTAAAAATTGGGACATATCGTACAGAAGAAACATTCCCAGCTTACCAACAAACGCGGATTTCATTGCACCCCTCAGAACAGGGTCTCCTGCATAAGTCTACAACGGCTTAAATAAACGCCAAATAGCAAGTAAGCCCTGATCATAATGAGCTTGCTTGCTATTTGGTATACCTTACGTCAACTGCTAATGATTGGCTCCATGATAAAATACCGAGATGAGGTCATGACTTGTAACAAACACCAGCAAGCTAAACAGACTGAGCGACAGCGGCCGTGAAATCAATTTTTTCATCCTTTAACACTCCTTTTAGAATAGTTATATATTGGTCTTGCTGTGTTGCTGTAGCTTGGGTTCGGAAAACCTCAAATATAGCGGTGCATTTTCTAAACTCATGCTCATGTTCCATACCCAGGGTATCTGACAGCATGAGGGGTTGCAGAATATAATCCAATGCGGCTGTAACCTGTTGCTGCTTGATATAGTAGAGAGCCAGTTGATAGCAGAAGCGAAAATAATAAGATACGTTTACAGGCTCTTCAAAATATTTGAAATCATCAATTTGTTCGGCAAATGATTGAAGTATATCCTCTAAAGGGTAGTCATACCTGTACGCTCCCTCTACGATGGAAAGAAGCCCCGGTAACAGCTCTTCCGGATTGTCTCGAAGAAATTGGACGTAATCCTCTAGCGCTTCAGAATGACCGGACAAAATATCCAGGGCATACAGATTGGCTCTGGCGGCATGCCGATAATATTCGACCTCTGCTTCACCATACGGATCAAGCCCATTAAACCAGCCCAATTCCGCATATTTTTCGATACAATCGCGGGCGGCTTCATAATTGCCCTGTTTTTGGAAGGCCATGCCTTTCATAAGATGACTGTAGCCGTAATAATATACTAGCGGCCGTTTGTTATGTATGAGTTGTACAGGCTTCTTGCGCGCTTTATAAAGCTGCAGCTCCTGATACTTTTGGCTGGCCTGGTTATACAGATGATCACATAAAGCAATCATGTCAGCTCCGTCTGCAAATGAAAATGACAGCTTAATCATGTTAACAAGTGTGTCCAGATCTGTGATATGGGAGTGAACGAGATCATCCACCCTCCCCACCTCCTTGTCCGACTTTTAGTACTCATCAAACAAAAGCATGATCTACGTTCCATCTGAAATATAACTTAATTACGTATTTATTACGTAATTAAGTTATATCATAAAATCAAATGTGTGGCAACAAAATTATGATAATATATTCCAGTTATGAACATGGGGGCGGATATCCTTCGTTTACTGGTTCCACTCCATATGAAGCAAAGGAAATGCCCGACCTGATCCATCCAGTTCGGATCGTCCTGTTTGGACAAAGCCGAGATGCTTGTAAAATGCATGTGCTTTCTCATTTTGCTCATTTACGTCCACTTTGAGGTGTGTACCTTTTATTTTCCCGGCATGCTGGATGAGCCGACTGCCTATGCCCTGCCCATGCAACTCAGGATCGACAAATAGCATCTCTATTTGGGACCCGTCCAGCCCGATAAACCCTGTTGGACCTTGACTTTCATTCCATGCCATCCAAATTTCGACTTCTCTAAGGGCGCCATTGCGCACGATATGATGATAAAATTGGATATCCTCTTCCTCTAAAAAGGTGTGTGTCCGGCGTACAGCCCGGTGCCAAATATCTACGAGCTGATCATGATTTTCTTCACGATAAGCTATAATTGCATTTTGCACTGTATTCCCTCCTATTCTAACGCGATTCGGCGTGTTTCCCCTAAAGTCTAGCACACCTCTTTAGAGATATACAGCGTAAAAAGGAAGCGGAATAAATTCCGCCTCCCGATGTGTTCCAAGCTTCTATAACGTAACGCCGTTTTTAAAAATAGCAAGCTCCCTGAAATTTTTTTTCTCATTATTCACCCAGGTTCCGCTGGCTACATCGACAATATAATCCCACAAAGTTGCGGAGCGCATCTTCCATACTGACATCCTCCACCAACGAACCGGCGTTGTAGTCGATCCAATGGGGCTTAGCCTGATAGAGAGGTGAGTTGGTCGATACCTTCATCGTCGGAACAAAGGAGCCAAAAGGCGTGCCGCGTCCGGTTGTGAAAATAACGAGCTGGCAGCCCGCTGCTGCGAGTGCCGAAGAAGCAACCAGATCGTTCCCCGGTGCGCTGAGCAGGTTGAGTCCTTTGGTCTTGAGACGCTCCCCGTATTGAATAACATCGGTGACCGTAGAGGACCCGGATTTTTGCGTACAGCCCAGTGATTTATCCTCTAGTGTCGTGATGCCTCCTGCTTTATTCCCCGGTGACGGATTTTCGTATACTGGCTGCTTGTAATCCAGAAAATATTGCTTAAAATCGTTAATCAGATGTACAATCTTCCCGAATACTTGCTCATCGGCGGCACGCTCCATTAAAATGGTCTCTGCACCGAACATTTCAGGCACCTCAGTCAGCACCGTTGTTCCACCCTGCGCTGCCATATAATCCGACAATCGTCCGAGCAGTGGATTGGCAGTAATGCCTGACAGGCCGTCAGAGCCGCCGCATTTCAAGCCAATATTCAGCTCGGATAAAGGCACAGGCTCACGCCGATCCTCTTGGACAGCCGCAAAAATTCCATGCAGCAGCCGTACCCCTTCCTCCACCTCATCCGATACTTCCTGAGACAGCAAAAACTTTATCCGCTCCGTATCATATTCACTGATAGCTTC
Source organism: Paenibacillus sp. 1-18 (assembly GCF_000520755.1). NCBI lineage: Bacteria > Bacillati > Bacillota > Bacilli > Caryophanales > Paenibacillaceae > Paenibacillus > Paenibacillus sp. 1-18. The sequence continues at coordinate 45,919 of NZ_ASSB01000195.1, read as the reverse complement.
CTTGAATTCCTTCATCTCGTTGTTCTCACAGCCCAAACCAAGCACAAGTACACCGCCTGCGTTCGCGTGCTTCACGGCATCAACTAAAATTGTTCGTGTATAGGCATGATCATCCCCAAGCTGAGAACAACCGTAGTTATGCTTGAGCACAAGTGCATTTTCAAAAGGCGAAATATCGCCCACTTCCTGCTTGAAGCGGTTCAAAATAAGCTCGGCAATCCCGTTCACACAACCGACCGTTGGGACAATCCACAACTCATTGCGAATCCCCACACGACCGTCTTTACGGCGAAAGCCTTGAAACGTCCGGTTCTCCTGTTCATATAAAAGGGGCGCTGGCTTAGGATTGTAGGTATATTCCTCGACGCCTGTCAGATTTGTCTTCGTATTATGCGTGTGCACATGCTGCCCGGCCTGAATGGGCTGAGTGGCATGACCGATGGGATATCCGTATTTCAGGACATGCTCACCTTCAGATATGTTCTGTAGCGCAATTTTATGCCCGCGCGCAACATCGTCGGACAGCTCTACGCGCTGATCTTCTTGTTCTCCCCACGCCAGTGTCTCTCCCCGCTTATAATCACGCAGAACGACAGCCACGTTGTCTTGATCATGTATTTGAATGAATTCCAGCATTCCGGTTTCCTCCTTGCTTATGCTCTAGGCACGCCGTTCCCGGTTAGAGATTCCAGCGTCTCCTTTATTCCTCTGCTTGTCATTTCATACACGTGCTGTGCCGTCTGTTCAGTCAGCCTTTCGACCTGGTTCAGGTCTTGCCCCCACCATGCCTGCTTGCCAAGTACCTGTTCAGTTAATTGCTGCGCTTCGGCAAGGCTTCCGTCATATCTACTCCACAGCTCACCAAACGCACCCAATACTTCCGCTTCGTCTGCCAGGGCGATTGGCTCACCGTTTCTGTCTCCCCGGTAAAATACGAGCAGGGACGCCAGCGAAAATACCATTTTGGCAGGCAGTGCCTTATGCTGCTTCACATACTGTAGCAAGGACGGCAAGTTCCGTGTCTTGAACTTGGACACCGAATTCAGAGCGATGCTCATGACATAATGATTTACATATGGATTACGGAAACGTTCAATAACATCGTCGGCATATAGATTCAATTCCGCTTCCGGAGAGTCCAGTGTCGGAATAATTTCTTCTCGAATCAGCGCTTGGATAAAAGCGCCCATAACATCATGCTCGACCGCCTGCCCCACCGTATCCAGGCCATATAAATAAGCGACAGGTGTAAGCGCCGTATGCGCCCCATTCAAAATACGCACCTTACGTGTGACAATAATATGAACACGTTAACATACATGATTATACAACAAACATCAGTCCAGCCCTCCCTTCTGCTGTTTCACACTGATATAAGACGGTTAAGGCTAACTATCCCCTCTCCCGCGAGCTTGTCCTGATATACATTTCAGCAGAATAAATACAAAAAGGCACGGGCAGGATAACGTTACTTACTAGACAATAGCTGGCTAGACAAAAGCTGAGCAGGAGGAACTTCTATGAAGACAATCGCAGATACCATCGTACAAGTTTTGGTCAACGCAGGAATCAAACGAATTTATGGCATCGTTGGAGATTCTTTAAATAATATGGTTGATTCCATCCGCAGTAATGGTCAAATTGAATGGATTCATGTAAGGCACGAAGAGGTCGCTGCCTTTGCAGCCGGAGCGGATGCTAACCTTAGTGGAAGCATTGCTGTATGTACCGGAAGCAGTGGTCCCGGAAACCTGCATCTGATTAACGGATTATATGATTGCCACCGCAATCGGGTACCTGTACTCGCTATTGCAGCCCATATTCCAAGCGACGAGATCGGAAGCGAATACTTTCAGGCTACACATCCCGAGCATCTTTTCGGAGAATGCAGCCACTTCTGTGAGGTGATTACGACACCACGGCAAGTTCCAAGAATCGTGACCATGGCCCTTCAACAGGCAGTTTCACGTTCAGGTGTATCCGTCATTGTTCTTCCTGGTGATGTAGCAGCCTTGGAGGCGGAAAAGGTACCTGTACCCGAACATGTCTACCATCCCACTGCACCTGTTGTGCATCCATCACCTTCCGAAATTTCCCGGCTGGCCGAGTATTTGAATAAAGGCAAACGAATTACTTTACTCTGCGGGGCCGGCTGTTCACAATCTCACGAATTGCTCATGCAGCTGTGCGACAAGCTACAATCACCTATGGTATCCGCTTTGCGGGGCAAGGAATACCTCGAATATAACAATCCTTATTATGCAGGCTTGACCGGGCTGATCGGATATTCCTCCGGGTACCATGCGATGATGGATTGTGACGTCCTGCTCATGCTCGGAACTGATTTTCCTTACAGACAATTTTATCCCGAAAATGCGATTATACTGCAGGTAGATATAGAGCCCGCCCACCTTGGCAGACGCACTGCTTTAACCTATGGTTTATGCGGGGATGTCAAAGCAACACTAGAGATGCTGCTTCCTCATTTAACGACGGAGCATGAGTCCAGGCATCTGGAAAAAGCCGTTTCACACTATACCAAGGTCCGTCGGGAGCTGGATGAACTGGCGGCTGGTAAACCAGGCCATACACCGATCCATCCGCAATACCTCACCAGAGTCATTAGTGATGCCGCTCAGGAAAATGCCATTTTTACCTGTGATGTCGGTACACCCACGGTGTGGGCAGCACGTTATTTGCAGATGAACGGCCAACGGCGGCTGATCGGTTCCTTCAACCACGGTACGATGGCAAACGCATTGCCGCAAGCGATCGGTGCACAGGCCACTGAGCCTGGTCGGCAGGTTATTTCCCTGTCGGGCGATGGCGGACTCACGATGCTGATGGGCGATCTGCTTACCCTAAAGCAGCATCAATTGCCTGTAAAAGTCATTGTATTCAATAATGGTGCTCTTGGCTTTGTCGAGCTGGAAATGAAAGCGGCTGGGTTCCTGGAAAGTGGCACCGAGTTGATTAACCCTGATTTTGGCGCTGTAGCGCAAGCCATGGGACTCATGGGCATTCGAGTTGAAGATCCATCCATGCTGGAGGATGCCATTCAGCAAGCATTAGCCTATGATGACCCTGTGGTGGTGGATGTGGTGGTGAACCGTCAGGAGCTATCCATGCCGCCTAAAATTAATCTAAAACAAGCACAAGGCTTTACACTGTGGATGATGAAAGCAGTGCTGAACGGACGCGGTGACGAGATTATTGAACTTGCGAAAACCAATCTCTTACGTTAAATACCGGCAAAGCAGCACGATGTCAACAAAAAAAGGGGCGGGAACAGCGCTTGATGCACTGAACCTGCCCCTTTTGCCCTGCCTGGATTCAAAAACGATACTCAGCGTAATCTCTCTGCTGTTGATTTCCGCTTCATAAGCGTAGTCTCCATAAATATAAGCTCACCCTCATTCGACGGCGACTGAATCCGCTCGAGAATGCACTCAGCTCCGCGTTCGCTAATCTGTTCGATCGGCCTTTTGACGGTCGTTAACGGCGGGGTCGTATACATAGAGAAACCAATATCGTCAAAGCCAATAACAGATACATCCTCAGGTACCTTCAAGCCGTACTCAAATACGGCGTTCATCGCCCCGATGGCCATATCATCGTTCGAGCAAAATACCGCGGTCGGCGGCTCCTGCAAGGAAAGCAGCCGCTTCATCGCCTGGCTTCCGCTTTCGGTATCATAATGACCCTGTACGATGTATTCGTGTCGAATCGGCTTACCCTTATCAATCAGCGCATTCATAAAACCCTCGCGGCGTTGCTGGGTAGACTTGAAGCCTTCCACCCCTTCAATGATCGCAATACGTTCATGTCCACTTTCGATGAGAAAGGAAACCGCCGCATAGGACCCTTCCTTATCATTGGAAATCACGTTCACGATGCCAGCTCCAGACACCTGCCGGTTCAGCACAACAAGCGGGATGCCCTGACCAAGCACATGATAAATAAACGGGTTGTCCGCTTCGCTTTGACTCATCAGAATGATGCCATCAAATCGCTTGCGATGAATAGCCGAAAAGTCGGTGTAGTCGTCAATGCCCCGCACAAACAAATTGTAATCCACCCCGATAACATGATTCACTCCACGGATGGTATCCGCAAAGAAGCTGGAACTGGTGCCTTCTGAAATACTGGTAAAAAACAAGCCTATCGTATGCGAGCGCTGGAGAACAAGGCTCTTCGCGTTAAAGTTTGGAATGTAATTCAATTGCTCTGCCAATTCCATAATTTTGCGTTTCGTATCTTCTTTAATCAGCGGACTATTGTTAAGCGCCCGGGAGACGGTTGTATGGGAAACATTAGCCAATTTGGCAATGTCTTTAATGGTAGCTGCCATATACGTATCCTTTCTTTAGTGAGACTCTAAAAAAATTATATACTCACCATACCACAGGAGCCGCCCGGAAAAGAAGACTTTCACAAATTATACGCGGTTTTCCGCATGTCGACGCTGTAAGTCTTGAACCATTTCTGCATGTCTGCTGTCAGTCAGCTTATACATCTTACCGATAACCAGCATGTCCAAAGCCAGGGCAACAGCCGGATAGAGACAAAGCAAGGCCTTGATCCCGACCAATGTTCCAGAAGACTGAACCACATTCGGTACATATCCAACTAGCGCCAGCCCAATACCCGATAGAAAGCCGGACAAGGATTGAGCCAGCTTGCGCGAAAAGTTAAAAAGTGAATACGTAATCCCTTCCTTCCGCTCTCCGGATGACCATTCGCCGTAATCAATGATATCGGAGACAAATGCCCAGGTAACTCCGTTAGGAATACTAATACCAATGAACGAAATACTGGCCAGAATTGTAAAAATATATACATTTGAAGGCATAAAAAAGTTCACGGAGTCGGCGATGACACTGACCAGCATCCCGAATATAGCTGTTTTCCGTTTACCAAAACGCCGCACCAGCTTGGGCAGGAATAACACACCCAGCAACGACGAGCCGATAATAATAAAATTCATATAAGACATTAACTCTACATGCCCCAAATTATATTCAGCAAAATAGATCAGCAGTGCGGACTTGATATTGTACGCGGATATGGTGAAAATCGTCATTAAAACGAGTACCAGCAAAGGCTTGTTATTCGTAAAGGTGTGTACGATAACGCCTATAGATAGCTTTTCTTTTGGTCCGGACTGACTAATAATGCGTTCTTTCGTTCCTCGATAACAAATGATGAAAGCGATCACACCAATGAGTGACATAATTCCCATCACAACCGGATATCCAACATGATGGTTGGGAAACAGCAAAATCAGCGGCATGACAATGACACTGGTTACAAATAATGCGCCCAGTGAGCCCGCCTAACGGAAAGAAGACAAGGAGGCCCGCTGAATGGTATCCTGCGTAATGGCCGCACCCAGTGAGCCATATGGAATATTGACAATAGAATAGCCAATTCCCCAGATCATATAGGACGCATAAGCGTAAATAAGTTTGCCTGTAGGTGAAATATTGGGCGAAACAAAGGTGAGAATCGTAAGAATCGCAAGGATAACGCTTCCAATGATGAGAAAAGGTCTGAATTTTCCACGTGAACCGATATGCTTGCGATAATCAACAAAGGACCCGACAACCGGATCACATACAGCGGCAAACAGCTTGCTGACCAAAAAAAAGCCTGCTGCTGCTGCGGCTGAAACACCTGCTACATCCGTAAAAAATTTCAGTAGATACAACTGCCCCAAATCAAACATGAATCCGTTCCCAAAATCACCCATACCGTAAGAAATCTTTTCTTTCAGGCTAATGTGCTCGCCAGTCTTGTTGTCAGCTAGGACGCTCTCCTGTACGATAGGCACTCCCATACCTACTCACTCCTCTTTATTTGTGATTTAATTCACATGGTTGTTTGATATTTATCCTGTTGTTAATCGCTCTTACCAGGTCTTTGGATACAGCTTCCTGGCAAGAGCACTTTTTTATGAAGTTTGTAAGCTATTACCTTGGCTTAACAGTGTCACTTGCTATGAACAACAGTAGGGAAATTAAAATATTGCTCGGCGTTATTGTAGCAAATATTTTGTACCATGCCTCCGAGCAGCTCCATATCTTCAGGAGCCTTGCCCTCCTGAACCCACGTTCCGATCAGATCACAGAGTATACGTCGGAAGTATTCGTGGCGTGTGTAGGACAGGAAGCTGCGAGAATCCGTTAGCATCCCGATAAAACGGGACAGCACCCCGTGGTTGGCCAGCAGTTTCATCTGCTCCTGCATGCCTTCGATATGGTCATTAAACCACCATGCAGTGCCAAACTGAATTTTCCCCACGCTTCCACCGGATTGGAAGCAGCCCGCGAGACTTGCCAGCACGGGATAATCACCCGAATTAAGCGAGTACAAAATCGTTCGCGGCAACCCTCCTGCCAGCTCCTGTGCGTCCAGCAATGCCGCCAGCGAACGAGCGATGGAGCCGTCATTTACGGCATCATAGCCGGTATCCGGTCCCAAACGACGGAACATCGCGGTGTTATTGTTGCGCGGCGCGTGAATATGGTACTGCATGGCCCAGCCCAGCTCTGCATACTGCTTCCCGAGGAATACCAGCACGTATGATTTGTATTTTGCCTCCTCTAACGGGGTCACACGACCTTCCGTCAGCGCCTTGTTGAATATGGCTGCCGCTTCTTCCCGTGTCGCTTCCTCGTAGACTACTGTATCCAGCGCATGATCGGATACCCGTCCTCCAGCAGCGTGGAAATGGCGAACCCGGCTTGCCAGCGCATTCAAAAATCCTTCAAAGCCGGAAACATTCAGACCGCTAACCTCGCCCAACCGGGCCACCCAAGGCTGGAAGGTTTCACGATTAATTTCCAGTGCTTTGTCTGGGCGGAAGCTTGGCAGTACAGCTACTGGGAAATCGCTCAGCTTGCTGATTTGCTTATGGTATTCAAGATGGTCCGTTGGATCATCTGTGGTGCACACAACAGTTACCTTCGAATTCATAATCAGATCACGTGCCCCAAAGCCCTTTCCCTGCAGCTGTTGGTTTATTTTCTCCCAGATCAAAGGCGCGTTCTGTTCATTTAACAGTTCATAGACACCGAAAAAGCGTTGAAGCTCCAAATGTGTCCAATGATACAGTGGATTACCGATCAGTGTAGGTACAGTTTTGGCCCAGGCCAAAAACTTGTCATAATCTTCAGCATCCCCCGTAATCAGGCGTTCCTCTACCCCATTGGCCCGCATAAGTCTCCACTTGTAATGATCTCCGTACAGCCAAGCTTCCGTAATATTCTTGAATTTTTTATTTTCGTAAATTTCCTGTGGACTTAAATGACAATGATAGTCGATAATCGGCATATCCTTGGCATACTGATGATACAAAATTTCAGCTGTAGGATTGCTTAACAAAAAGTTTTCATCTAAAAATGCTTTAGTCACGACTCTCTCATCCCTTCTATGGTCATCTTTCCAACTAAATTGTTAACGTTAACAATTTATTCTTCACTCTACCTATTATTTAGCAATAGCATTCTGAATAAATTAACAGGTCACGTTATTATACAGAATGATGAAGCTATATTACGATTCTTGCTTGTCATAGCGCCCTGGATCGTTTCACCTCAAATTTAATGTTTACGTTAACAACAATTACATTGTAACCGCTATCCTTTGTAGAGGAAAGTGATTTTTATCATGTGGAATGACAAAAAATAAACAGCCCCCCTTCATCCTTCACCTAAATAAAAAACTCTTTCTGCTACAAAGCGTAACGCATTATTTGAAATCCTTTGAAACGACGTTTCGAAAACGATTTCATCATTTTTTGGCAATTTTCAGAAAATTTCTCTCTTGAAAATACCAGTTATTGCATTATAATTGTAATATGCAACCATTGTTTTACATTGAAAGTATTTCATATATTTCAAAGACAAAAGAAGAGGTGACTGCATTGAGTACAAAAGTGCAAGATGTCCAAACAAAAACCAATACAAAAGGAGCTGACCTTGTTGTCGATTGTTTGATCAAGCAAGGCGTAACGCACATTTTTGGCATTCCGGGTGCCAAGATTGATTCCGTTTTTGACGTTCTTCAAGATCGCGGTCCAGAATTGATCATATGCCGCCATGAACAAAACGCCGCCTTTATGGCAGCAGCGGTCGGTCGCTTAACCGGAAAACCAGGCGTATGCCTTGTTACCTCTGGTCCCGGCGCATCGAATTTGGCGACAGGACTTGTCACCGCTAATGCGGAAAGTGATCCCGTCGTTGCTTTGGCTGGTGCAGTCCCAAGATCCGAAGGCTTGAAACGCACACATCAATCTATGGATAATGCCGGACTATTCGAACCCATCACCAAATACAGCGTCGAAGTAGAACATCCTGATAATGTACCGGAAGCTATTACCAACGCATTTCGGATTGCGACCTCAGCCCAGCCTGGAGCAACCTTTGTCAGTCTGCCGCAGGACGTGTTGACTTCGTCATCCGAAGTAACAGCGATTGAAAAGCTTTCCCGTCCACAACTTGGTATTGCACCAGCCGGACTAATCAAACAAGTCGCAGGCCAAATTAAAAAAGCTAAGCTGCCCGTACTTCTCCTCGGTATGAAAGCCAGCACTCCCGCAGCCACAGCAGCCATTCGCGCACTCATTCGAAATACAGATTTGCCTGTAGTCGAAACCTTTCAGGCCGCTGGAGCCATCTCTCGTGAGCTGGAAAGCCACTATTTCGGAAGAGTGGGTCTGTTCCACAACCAACCGGGTGACATGCTTCTTGCGGCCGCAGATCTGGTACTGACAATTGGTTATGATCCAATTGAATACGATCCAAAAAACTGGAACGTTCCTGCAAATCGAACTCTTATTCACCTGGATGATCATCAAGCAGATATCGACCATGATTATCAGCCGGACTACGAGCTCATCGGTAATATAGCCCTGATCGTAAGTAGCCTCGCAGAGGAAATACCTACATTAAAGCTGCCAGAGGCCTCATGCGCTCAAATGAACCGCCTTCGCCAGGATTTGAATGACCAGGCTGAGATTCCTGCACGCAAACACAACTATCTGATTCATCCATTGCAATTCATTCGTACATTACGCAGCCTGATTGATGATAACGTTACGGTCACCTGTGATGTGGGCTCACACTATATTTGGATGGCCCGATACTTCCGTTCCTATGAGCCGCGTCGCCTTCTGTTCAGCAACGGGATGCAGACATTAGGTGTAGCTCTGCCCTGGGGGATAGCTGCCACACTTGTCAATCCTGGTCAAAAGGTCGTTTCTATTTCTGGTGATGGAGGATTTCTTTTTTCATCCATGGAGCTCGAAACCGCCGTACGTCTCAACTCCCCACTCGTGCATATCGTATGGAGAGATGGAACCTACGACATGGTCGCTTTTCAGCAAAAGATTAAATACGGCAGAACTTCCGGTGTAGAATTCGGAAATGTAGATATTGTGAAATATGCTGAAAGCTTTGGGGCAACCGGATTGCGTGTACATGGTCCAGATGAACTGGAAAGTGTGCTGCAGCAGGCACTCCTTTCCGAGGGTCCCGTAGTCGTCGATATTCCGATTGATTATCAGGATAATATCCAGCTGGGACGTAAACTGCTTCCGAATCAATTAAACTAGCCTTAACTGTTGCTCAGTCGTAACAGCTTCGTGACAATTAAGGAATTTATCGTTTTTTTATGCTTTTTTTGAGTTGTTCATGTTATTTACAGAGAATTTACGTTTATTATTGAAAAGAAAAGAAAATAAATGAATAAAATCACAAAAGGAAGTGTATTGCCATGACCGTTGCGGAACTGGAAAACAAGGAAGAAACTGAGCATGATATTTACCAGACATCCACCATGCTTGCATTATTAGATGGTCTTTATGATGGGGTCGTTGCCTTCAAGGAATTGCAAAAGCACGGGGATTTCGGGCTCGGCACCTTTGATCAACTCAATGGTGAAATGATCGCGTTTGATGGTGAATTTTATCACTTGCTTCCAGACGGTACGGCCCATCGTGTAAAACCGGAAGAGACCACTCCTTTTTCCACAGTCACCTTTTTTCGTGAAGATTTCACATATACTATTGATCGTCCCATGCGTCGTGATGAATTGGAAGCCTTGTTGCTCAAACTGTTTCCAAGCCGCAATTTATTCTACGCCTTCCGTCTAGATGGCACCTTCCGTGAAGTAAAGACACGGACCGTGCCTCACCAAGTGAAGCCCTATAAGCCTTTTATTGAAGCAACCAAGTCACAGCCTACCTTTACTTTTAATGAGACTTCCGGCGTGGTCACAGGCTTCTGGACACCTGCCTATGCCCAAGGTATCGGTGTAGCTGGATTTCACCTGCATTTTATTAACGATGAACGCACCGGAGGCGGTCACGTTTTTGATTTAATCGCCGAAAAGTGCACCATCCGCCTTTGTCAAAAATCCAATCTGCATCTCGTGCTACCCGATACACCGGATTACTTGGCCGCCAACCTGTCCAGAGAAAACCTGGATAAGGAAATCGCTGTTACCGAGGGTGCGCAATAATCGCAGCATATGACTTATCAAGGCTCCTATAGGTAGACACTAAAAGATCACAGTCAGGGAGAGAAGCTTGCGGCTTTCCGACTGTGATCTTTTTTTTGTACATATATATACACGATACTACTTTGCCCTCACTCGGCTGTTTGCTCCTAACTCGGACTCCCTTATGCCTCGATCTGGTCCAGCTTATCTGCATAATATTGAATTGCGCGGGAGTATCCTTGTGTTGATAAGTCGGAGGTCGTTTCAGCCAGCTCCATGAGCAGTCCCTCCATGGCTTTTCCGTATTCACCCAGATTATATAACACCATCGCATAAAATACCCGAAACGGCCTGTAATCTGGAAATTCGGCCACTCCGGTTTCCAACCAAGCTTTCGCTTTGGCGTACTCTCCCAGTACACGATATGTACTGCCTAACCCCAGAATAGCTCCTTTCCTTGATTCTGCGGACAACGTCAACCCTAGACTTTTTTCATAAAAAGAGACCGCTTCCCTCTCCAGACCTAAAGCATCATGCGTCCAAGCTGTCTGATACCATAGCTCTGCAGCATTTGGCTCCTGTTCCAGTGCCTTCAATAGAAGCTCACGCGCTTCCTCTGCCTGTCCTGTACGTTTTAGCTCGCTGGCTTTTGCAATAATATGATCCTTGCTGAACCTCCACCTCTTTTTTTCGTCTATATCCTTGAGGTACATGTTACCTGACATTTGAATACAATGTAAACGAAGGCTTTCAAAGAACTGAAGTACAAAAAACGACTCTCCATTTAGGAGAGCCGCTATAAATCCGTTGTTACGGCTTATTTAACCTTAAACGATCCTGCACTCAGTATTCCTGCTACACGCTGTGCACCGAAAATACGGGAAAGCTCCTCCACGGCTGTCAGGTACAATAGACCGTTGCCTTCCAGCTTAGGGGAATTGCCGAGTGGAATCGTGCGTTTGATGAGCTGTGCGTACAGCTCCGGTTCGGTGAGATTACGCTCAAAGCTCGCATTTGCCAGCTGCTTAATCAATGCCAAAGCACCTGCTACGTGCGGGGTAGCCATCGAGGTTCCGCTAAAGGTCGCATATTTGCCGCCCGGAACGGTGGACAATATACCCTCACCTGGTGCAACCAAATCCACCTCATTATTAGAGTTGCTGAATTCCGAGGCATGTCTGTCAAAGTTTACTGCGCCTACGCTGATCACTTCATTGTAGCAGCCGGGATAGCCAAGCTCGTCCGTTCTATCGTCACCGTCTCCCTCATTTCCAGCTGCACAGATGACCAGAATTTGGCTGGCCACTGCCTTTTGCACCGCTTCATGCAGCTCAGGCACATCCTCAGGTCCGCCAAGCGACATCGAGATGATATCTGCCTTTTGCTCAATCGCATAATAGATGCCTTGAATAATCCAGTCATATTGGCCTGAGCCCTGCTTGTTCAGCACTTTGATAATGAGCAGATCCGCCTCAGGGGCGACACCCACGACACCATGCTCATTTTCCGCTGCTGCGATGGTTCCTGCCACATGCGTACCGTGACCGTTGTAATCCTTGAAGATCTCCGGATCACCTTCATCATCATCCGTGAAATTCCGGCCGCCAATAATGCGATCCTTCAAATCAGGATGGTCCGAATCACAGCCCGTGTCCAGCACTGCCACCTTTACTCCTTGGCCTCGAGTCTGGTTCCATACCGCAGGAGCCTGAATCAGCTCTACACCCCGCGGTATTTCATTCACTTGTTGCTCCTGCTTGATCACTTGGTAAGGAATGATATGCACTTTACGTTCCATCCTATTCCCTCCTCCATGGATACAATCGGAAACCATCCGTCTATGAAACTTTGAAGCCCTCTACGAAGTGTATCGTTCGAGGTTACTATATTATAGCAATTTTTGAAAAGTTTGGACATCCCCATTTTGCTTATTTTTGTAAAAAACAGACATCCCCCACCATTTTACTGGAGAATGTCTGTTGTAGACTATCTTTTATAGGATGCCTTTCTGGAATTTCCGTCAGCCTGACACCGATTCCGCCTGAAGTTCAGCCTTAGATAACAGCGATTTGTACTGCCATTTCCGACCTTTCCAGCGTAAATAATGAAAAATACCTCGTACCCATTCATCGCAGGCATGGGCAATCCATACCCCCAGCACGCCATATCCCATATGAATGCCCAGTACATATGCCAGCGGGATTTTAATCCCCCACATTGAGATCATGGCCATCATTAACGGGAACTGAACATCTCCCGCTGCCCGCAAGGAGTTAATGACCACGTGATTGAACACACGCCCCCGCTCCAGCAATATACAGAACAGCAAAATCGCTGCCCCCAATTGGATGATTGCTGGCTCATCCGTAAAAATCGCCATCACTTCATATCGGAAAAAGGAAACGGCTACGATTACGGCAACCGTAATAACCAAAGACCATTTCAGGCTTCGCAAAAGTTGATGATACGCCTTTTCCTTGTCTCCTGCTCCAATCAGACGGGCAACAATAATTTCCGTCCCTTCGCCTACCGCCATTCCGAATACCATAAAAAAGTATACAATCGTATTCGTATAAAAATGAGTGGCAATCGCCGTTGTACCCATAAAGCTGACAAATCGGGTCACCATCATTTGACTAAGCTGATAGGACAACCATTCCAACCCTGCCGGGATACCGATCTTCAGGATCGCCACCAGCTTGCTCCATTGAAGCTGTACATAATACCGGAGGCGAATCGGCGCACTTACACGTTTGTACAGCAGTGTAAAAATCCAGACGCATGCTACAACGCGGCTAACTACCGTTGAAATGGCCGCTCCCGCCACTCCCATTTGCGGCAGACCTAACCAACCGTAAATGAGCAGTGCATTCCCCACAACGTGTAAAATATTCATACCAATGCCCACGATCATCGTATCCTTGGTATAACCATGCGAGCGAATCACTGGACCAGCGGTTAGCATGAGCGCTTCCAGAAACAGCGAGCCACCTGCCAGCATCATATAAATCTCGGCATTTTCCTTAATCGTTGGAGTAATATGGTAAAAGGAAAGGAGAAAATCGCGACCACTGGATCAGGATCAATAATACCCGTCAACGTACCATTTTCAGCAAACACAAAATTATGTACTCCGAGGTCGCCATGAAGCAAATACTTCATATTCCTTGGCGGCATTCCGGCCACTAGTGCTTGAACAAAACGATGATCCTCTTGGGGTAAAACGTCCTGTATGATTTCTTCGGACTCCTTCGTTCTGTACAGCAGAAAATCTCTCCATTTCATAAACGGATGATCTGGATAGCCGTAATGGCGTTCCGCTTCAAGCGGCTTGTAATGTGCAATGACCTCGGTCGCCAGACTGAGCAGCAAATCAGCTTTATTTGTTTTACGATATTGCCCGGCGAATCCTGGCTTGAACGTATATACCAGATAACGATGCAACGAATCTACATAAACCAAACGCGATAGCTTCTCAATCTGTGCATAGGTATGTAAAAATTCCGCTTCGGCTTCTATCATTGCGGGATCATTTTGCTTGATTACATATCGCGGATGGGTTCCATCCATGACAGCTACTACCTCGCTCGAGGTTCCGCCGGTCAGCGGTTTGAGCTTTTGAACATGGCTTTCAAGCACGCCTGCTTCATAAAGCTCATTCAGGATCAGTTGAATGTCCATATAAAACCTCCCTCATGTCTGATCCATAATGCGGCTGGCGCTTTGGAATGTTCATCTAACCCACCTGTTCGCCAGCCGTTCTTCCCTTTAAAAATATATCTTTTCATGCTCCGCATAGATTTCAAGCGCGCGTTCCATCTTATGCACGTAGGCTTCATCCTGACTGGAACATAGAAATGTAACGTGCCCCTCCTGGGGTTGACCCGCTTTTACCGGAGTTGCCAGCAAATTACGCTCGGACAGCACCTGTTTCAATCGTCTAACTGTTCCCTGACTCCCATCAATTAGCTGGATGTGAGCTGGCAGTAGTTCCTTCAGAATTTCCTTATAAAATGGATAATGCGTGCAGCCCAAAACGACCGTCCCATATATATCCAGGTTAAACGAAGACAGCTTACGGTTAAAATATTCGAACAATTCTGTCCGATCAAAGTTTAACTGCTCACAATATTGCACAAGCTCCGGCAAAGGTAGGGAGTCCACACTTCCATGATCGTCAACTCTCGATACCAGCGCTGCATAACCGGATTGCTTTAATGTCAGCGGTGTGGCTAAAACCAATACTCTTTTTCCATTCGCTCGATTCATCTCTACCGCAGGCTTCACTGCCGGCTCCATGCCAATAATCGGGATAGCATATTCTTTCCTCAGTTCCGCAGCCGCGATACTCGTCGCGGTATTGCAAGCAATGACCAAGGCCTTAACATCCTCTTTCAGGATCGTTTGTACTGAAGCTTTGACATATCCAAGTACCTCTTGCGGTGTTTTCGTCCCGTATGGAACATGAAGGGTATCTGCCATGTATACAAAGTTCTCATTCGGCAGCCTTCTTAACGCCTCGGATAATACCGTAATTCCGCCTAATCCTGAATCAAAAAAACCAATTTTCAAGCTGCTCACCTTTTTCGTTCAACTGTTGTGTCCCATCTTGCAGACAACCGTAACTTCATTTTATGACTATTAAATCCTGCTCTTCACTGCTCATATTTAAATTTTACCGCAAAACTGATAATTTGCAAAAGAAACACATGAATTTTACAGTGTGAAAAATAAAGTAGCTTATAAAAATAAATTTAATATAAAAGCGTTGACAGATATTATCTTTATATTGTAATATTGCGAGGTAACTTACTAACTTAACTTACTTATTCAATTTACTTAGGGGGAAATATTTCATGTCTAAAGTATTGTTTGTTAAAGCTAATGATCGTACAGCTGAAGAATCTGCAACTGTTAAATTGTATAATGCCTTCGTGGAAAGCTACAAATCTTCCCACCCATCTGATGAAATCACTGAGCTGGACCTGTTCTCCGTCGAGCTTCCTTATTTGAACGCCAACATGATTAACGGTACATTCAAATCCGCTAGAGGCATGGAACTGAACGCTGAAGAAGCTCGCCTGGCCAGCATTGCTAATGGCTACCTGGATCAATTCCTGGCAGCAGACAAAGTTGTATTTGCTTTCCCGCTCTGGAACATGACAATTCCAGCAGTTCTGCATACGTACATTGACTACCTGAACCAAGCTGGTAAAACATTCAAATACACTGCTGAGGGTCCAGTTGGTCTCGTAACTGAAACCAAAGTTGCCCTGTTGAATGCAAGAGGCGGCGTATATTCCGAAGGACCAGCTGCTGCTGCTGAAATGTCTTTGAACTATATGAGCAACATCTTATCCTTCTTTGGTGTAAAAGACATCGTGAAGGTTGTACTGGAAGGACATAACCAGGCTCCGGATCAAGCACAAGAGATCGTTGCATCTGCTGTACAACGTGCAACAGAAGCAGCAAAATCATTCTAATACCATATATATGATCAAAAGAGGATATCCGCACCCTATTGGGGCTGGATATCCTCTTTTTTTGTTATAACGTATGAAAAACACGTGACCATCCTGCGCGAGGGATGATATCGAACCCCGCTATTTATTTGTTGTTACTGTTATAGCATCTCTCTACATAGTTGGCGTAATCTGTGGCATACTTCTCGAGCTGTTCATCGCTCACTTCGCGAATGCCACTCACAACAAAGTGCGGGCGATAGATCATTCCGGTGTAATTAGCGGTCTGCTGGAACGGGCGTAGCAACTCGCTGTACGAGTAATTATGAAGGCCTCCGGCTTGGTACATGCTTTGAGCGCCTCCCGTAGAGATGGCGATGAGGAGCTCCTTGCCTTTCAGCTTATCGCCTCCTTTGCCGTGAGCAAAACCGAGCTAGAATACTTCATCCAGCCATTTTTTCAGCAAAGCGGGTGAGTTGTACCAGAACAGTGGAAATTGAAGCACAACACGGTCGTGGGTCATCAATAGCGCCTGCTCATGCGCAACGTCGATCTTTTCGTCCGGGTAAGTCTCGTACAGTTGATGAACAGTGACATTGCCTCTTCGTTCAAGCTCTACTGTCAATCGTTTGTTAATGCGGGAAGCCTCCAAATCCGGATGCGCAACGATAACGAGTGTTTTAACACTGCCGGACGGGTTGGAATGGTTGGAATGGTTAGACATATGGAACGCTCCTTTTTTAGGGTAAATTTTAGGCAGTCTCTAAGATCCCTGCTTCATATAACCTGTTAACTCCGTTAGCATTAAAAAAATGTCACCACCATCATTGATACAATTCGAGATATGTCGATTTGTTGTGTAAAATAAAAGATATAAATTTACAAATCACGAATTGTCGATTTATTTTTTTATATAAAAACTGAATTCAAATGGTTTGAATCCAGTTTTTATGACTAGAGGTCTTGCTGAATGTAGGAAGCAATTTGTTTTATAGCGTCTTCGTCTCTTCTGTAATATGTCCATTTTCCTATTCGAGTCGCTTGTATAAGTCCCGCCCGCTGGAGGACAGACAAATATTGAGATGTTGTGGATTGGGTCATATTCAGTTTTGCTGTAATCTGACTAACACATACCCCAATCTCGATAAGATCGACCCCTTCCTGAGAACCAAAATGGGCTTTAGGGTCTTTTAACCACTCTAAGATTTGAAGACGTGCTTCATTAGACAGTGCTTTAAATACTTCAATTGGGTCCATGGGTTTCATATAATCATTATATCGACGTTTCACAATATGTCAACTCATTGTTATGCAATACCTTTTATTTAAGGAATAAACTGCTGCACGATCTTAACGATCCTGCCGTCACGCAGCGTCACATGGTACGGAAACTGGCTAAGGTCCAGTACATCTTTTTTGCCGAAATCCTGTTCAAACTTTTTCAGCGGAATCACTTCGTTCCATTTCACGTCTGTGTCTTCCATACGACCGGTATGATCATAAATTTGTACCTCTACCGAAGCATCCGGCGCAACCTGATATACATCATTTTGAACGGAATTGTTTACGATGTAGTAGCCATCTGGTGCTCCGTCCAATCCTGTATTTCCTTCATGCTCCAAAAATGCCTTGTCCGCTGCCTTGCCTTCATACCATTCAATCGGATCTGCCGACAAATAGATTTGTCCGTTACGCATTTCCATTTGGTTTATATATACGGTCTCCTGATTTTCAGCAGGTGTTACGGGCGTGTAGCCTTGTGCTGTTGCTCCCGCCGCCATCAGCATCATCATTAAAGCCAATACTGTCCATTTCGAAGCTAGTCTCATCATGTCTGATCTCTCCTTACCGTCTGGGTATGTATACGGTGTCTGTAAGCTTCATTACCCTTATACATGTATCATAAACGTTGTACGGTCAAAAAGTGTATCAGAACCATAAAAAAGAAGTTACGATTTTTTAAGACTTGGTCTTAAAACTTGATGACATATCCTGCCTACTTCTCGTCATCTTATCAAACCGACGTGACGTGCTTGTTCCTCGGTGAGAATAAACTCCTCATTTCCCCACACCTCGTCCTCTTTGGTTACACCAAACATTCCCATAATCTCTGTCCAGATTCCTTTGTCGGCGGCTTCCTTTTGCGTAATGATAATCTTCATGTGAATCCCTCCTCGTGTAAAATATGTGCAATCCGCAAGCTTGTCCTGAATTTGCCTAATCATTGTTCTGTTTATAGCATATGTACCCTTTTTCAGCCGAGATTATTCGTATCTTAATTAGAAGAACATACAGAAAAACATGCTAACGAAGTGTTCATACGATTATGCACCATTAAAAGCCACCATCGAACTTCAATCAATGGTAGCAATAATGTTGACTTATGATTTAAAGGATACTAATTACTTAGTAAGCATTTTGCAGCATGACAGTACATGACAGTATTAATATTCTATTTTTTGAACTGATGTGCTCCATGTTTCAAAAGGCAGCTTGCTTTTGGGCGGGTATATTTGACTCATAATTATTGAACGATCTTCCATAGGCAAAGCAATTTGTTCATATATAAATTGGTCGTCAAATCCTATGATTGCTGCTTCTTCTTTTGTACATGCATAGTAGACTGCATCCGGTCTTGCCCAATAAATGGCCCCAATACACATTGGGCATGGTTCACAGCTTGTATAGATCACACAACCATTTAATTGAAAATCATTTAAATGCTTACACGCTTCTCGTATAGCCTGTACTTCTGCATGTGCTGTAGGATCGCAGGACGAGGTAACTTCATTAACTCCACTTCCGATAATTTTTCCATCCTTAACTACAATGGCACCGAATGGGCCACCATGACCAGAAACAACATTTTGCTGGGCTAACTGGATTGCTCGATTCATTAAGTTTTCGTTACCCACGGGATCATCCTCCTGCTATTCATTTCAAGGTCATTCATCCAATAAAAACGATAGTATCAGCCGTGTGTGAGTTTTAACCCTTGGTTCATGCCTTTTTCGGCCACTCGCCAACAAATTCAGCCTTATCATAGGCAAAGAAGTCTTTCAGAATCTCTTCGCGATCATCGAGGAAGAGCTGATCTGCCACTGCCGACGCGAGCTTGGGTATAGCAAATCTCATGCCAGAAATCGCAGAAGCCGAGAGCCCGCAACTGACCAAAGCAGCATAGTTAAAAGCAAAAAGTCCGTTCAGCAGTTTTGGGTCCTTGTCATCGCGGCTCAAGAAAGCAAAGCCCGGACTCAAATAAGGATGTGCATCAAGCAAAGGATTAGCTACCGCTTTCGGGGCCTTATAGCGGTCTTCCCAGCGCGCAATGTGGCTTTCGACAAGACTCAACTCCGGTCGCAAAGCCGGATCGGAGAGGAGACCTGTGCTGATAACGAGAAAATCGAAGGTGAATTTGCCTTGAGGCACAGTCACTGTCGCCCCTTCGTCCGCAGCCTCCACATCAAGCCATGGCGCACCCAAATGCAATTGGAAACCGGGCCATGAAACCGCGCGCTCAAAGGTGTCATTGGTCGGCGGCTGACTGTGCTTGAAAAAATGGGCGATCACCGCATATTTCTCGGCATCCGACAGCGTAGCAAACCGTTCAATCATGCCGGACAATTCCATTTGACGGATCGGGTTGATCCTAGGCAGTTCCTTTCGGCGGACAAAAATATGGACCTCAGCCACTTCTTCGGCTAGTGCGAAATTGGCATTATCAAAGGCCGAAGCCCCACCGCCCAATATAGCGATTCTCTTGCCTTTCAGCGAATCAAAATCAATGGTTTCCGAGGTGTGGGCATATAGGTGGTGCGGCAGTTTATTAGCAATCACGGGCGGAACATACCATTCTCCACCGCCCTGAATACCGGTGGCCAACACAACCTTGCGTGCCAGCAATTGAGCAGATGGTGCTCTCGCCCCTTCGATATGCAGGCGGTGAATCCCGCCCTCCACGGGCTCAATCAGCTTCAGCCTGACCTCATTAACGACAGGCAGATCAAGGACCTTTCGATACCAGCGCAAGTAATTCATCCAGTCGCCCCGCGGAATCTTGACCACCTCTTCCCAGCCTTTCTGCCCGGCTCGTGCCTCCCACCAGGAGCGAAAAGTCAGCGAAGGAATTCCCAGGTCGATGGAGGTCAAATACTTGGGTGTTCTCAACGTCACCATGCGGGCATAGGTTTCCCACGGTCCTTCGGAGCCTTCCTTGTTTTCGTCGATAACGAGAATGTTGGAAACACGTTCTCGCAAAAGGCCGAAGGCTGCGCCCAAGCCGCATTGTCCGCCGCCGACGATCACAACGTCATAGACATGCCCCTCAGGATGGCTCAGTGGGCGAACCCAGTTAGGTCCCCTGAAGTTGAGATACGAAAGATCGGTTATTACTCGTTCATTTAAAGCCTCTAGGCTCATGATTGCTCATTCCTTTCAGCGGTCGGTAAGACGAAAG
The DNA here is from genome assembly GCF_000520755.1 of Paenibacillus sp. 1-18. NCBI lineage: Bacteria > Bacillati > Bacillota > Bacilli > Caryophanales > Paenibacillaceae > Paenibacillus > Paenibacillus sp. 1-18. The sequence continues at coordinate 25,498 of NZ_ASSB01000195.1, read as the reverse complement.
AGAGAGCGATCGGGCTGACGACCATGGCTTTGGTTCCGATTTCCGGTTTATTCATACGTATTCGCCTTTCTGCGATAAACGTCCAATGCGGCCTGTGAAGCAGCTCCAATATGAACGGGGACGCGATGACGGAGCAATGCGGCCTCAAGCGCTCCAAGCAAGTGCAGCACATTTTTTTTATTACAGCTATATCCCATAGTGCCGATCCGCCATATTTTCCCTTTGAGAGCCCCGAACGAGCTGGCGATTTCAATGCCGAATTCGTGAAGAAGCATCGCACGAACAGATTCGCCGTCAACGCCGTCCGGTATATTTACGCACGTAACCATCGGCATCTTGCAGTCAGGATCGCCGAACAGCGTTAATCCCATCGCACGAATTCCAGCCACCAATGCCGCTTCATGCTCGAGATGGCGGGCAAAACGCTGCTCCAACCCTTCTTCCAATACGAGACGTAAGCCTTCCCGCAGGGCGTACAGCATCGAAGTCGCTTCGGTATGATGGTTTAATCGGACTGGACTCCAATAGTCCTGAAGCTGACTTAAATCCAGATAATTACTTTGAATTCCTTTACCGCTCCAACCGGTTTCCGTCTGGGGATCGCGAAGCCCACGTTCGATTCGTTTTCGCTTCAATATTTTCGCTGCTGCCCGCTCATTATAGGTAACAGGTGCCATGCCTGCCGGAACGGAAAGACATTTTTGTGTTCCTCCGATCACGGCATCCAGCATCCACTCATCCGTCGCAACCTTCGTTCCACCGACCGTCGCAACCGCATCGACGACGAGAAGAACATCCAACTCCCGGCAAGCTTTCCCTATTTCCTTCAGCGGCTGCATACGTCCTGTCGATGTCTCGCCGTGGACGATCGCCACAATATCCGGACGCTCTTGACGGATCCTTTTCACCACTTGCTCCGGATCAAAGACTTGCCCCCATTCCTGCTCCATGGTAGAGATCTCGGCTCCGCAGCGTTCCGCAATTTCTACCAACAAATGGCCGAATCTGCCGTAGATCGGAACCAATACACGGTCTCCCGGTTCAATTAAGCTCGTCAGCACAGCTTCGATACCGGAACGAGATGTACCGTCAACCGAAAATGCCCAGTGATTGTTCGTTTGGAACAACACCCTGATCATGTCCATCGTTTCATTCATGATGTCGGTAAATTCTGGATCAAACTGCCCCAAAATCGAAAACGACATCGCCCGCAATACACGTGGATCCACCTCCACCGGTCCGGGGGTCATGATTGTACGAGGGGACGGTGACAGATCACGATACGTTTTCAAAGCGCTCCCCCCTGTCATAGGCCAATACATACAAGAAATCGGTTAGGACGGAAACACCAGTAGCAAGCTCATTCGTGGACGTGTATTCATCGGGAGAGTGGCTGATGCCGCCGCGGCTAGGAACAAATACGAGTGCGGTTGGACAGACGGACTGCATCACTTGCGTATCGTGACCGGCACCGCTGAACATGCTGAGAAAGCTCAAATTTCTGTGCATACAAATATGTTCCACCATTCGAGTCAGTTCTACGTCCATCATGACCGGCTCTGCGTTCATCCATTGGCTGAGGGCCAGCATAAGCCCCCGTCTGGCTGCAACTTCTTCGAAGCTTATTTTCATGGCTTGACAAAAAGCGGATAATGCCACAGAATCCGAATGCCGCACATCAAGTGTAAACGTGACTTTGCCGGGAACCACGTTAGATAGACCAGGGATCACTTCCAAGCTTCCTACGGTCGCTACCATCGGGGAGCCGTAGCTTTGCGCCAGCCCTTCGAGCAACTGAACCATTTCGGATACGCCCGCAAGCGCATCTCGCCGCAAGGCCATCGGCGTCGTTCCCGCATGATTAGCTTCGCCTGTGACCTCGCACGTAAACCGCTTTTGTCCGACGATGCCTTTGACCACCCCAATCCCCTTCTCTTCCCGTTCAAGAACCTTTCCCTGCTCGATATGAAGCTCGATAAACGCTTGGATATCGTCCCGTTTTGCAGCGCGCCCCGCCTTGGAACCAAATCCTGCCGACATCATCGCTTCCCTTAAACTAACGCCTCCGGAGTCGCATATTTCCGGTACTTGATCGACCGAATAACGTCCTGAAACATTACCAGAACCCCAGTATGTTAACGGAAAGCGGCTTCCTTCTTCTTCACAGAACGAGACGATCTCAAGGTTGCATTTCGGCCTTCCGTATCGTTCCAATAAAAACTGAAGAGCTGCTAACCCTGCGGCAATGCCGAAAGCCCCGTCATATTTGCCTCCATTTACGACGGTATCTATATGGGAGCCTGTCAGAATCGTTCCCCGATTCGGTTCCGTTCCTTCAATTCGTCCATAAAGGTTCCCCACTTCATCAAAGTAAACCTTAAGCCCGGCTTGCTTCATCCTGTCGTTTAGAGCCGTTTGCGCTTGTTTCCAGGAATTCGAGTATAGAAACCGGGTAATACCTCCCCCGCCGTCTGCACCATATTCGGATAACCAATGCAATGTTTCTTCGATAGAAGCAGCTAATCGGTTGATATCCGGCAGCTCTTGCGGCAAGCGTGGTATGACATTGCTCATCATCTATCCCCCCCTTTACGCTTGAATGGATGCAGCAGCATTCCCTTTCTCGACAGCGAAACTCCTTCGCCTAACCTATATACCACTTCACCACGGCATAAAGTGGCAGTTACCCGGCAGTTCAATTGCCTGCCAACATAAGGACTATGCTTATGACGGTAATACAAATCATTCGCGGTCAAGGTATACGGACTGTTCAAGTTGAAAATCGTCAAATCTGCGTCCATTCCTACTTGAATCGTGCCTTTGCGGGGAAAGAGACCAAAACGGCGGGCCGGATTTTCAGACAGCAGCCGAGATAAGAAGGGTAAAGGAATCTTTCGTTTCAGGTGTCCTTCATCCAGAATCAGTTCCATCGAGCTCTGTGCTCCGGAAATGCCTCCCCAAGCTTGAAACCAGTCGTCGTATCGCTTTAACTCGTTCGGACACGGTGAATGATCCGAAGCGATCATGTCTATCTTCCCGGCAGCAATTGCCTTCCACATCTCTTCCCGTTCCGCTTCGGACCGGAGCGGCGGGGCACATTTCGAAACGGTTCCGAGGGATCCCATATCATCACAGGTCAGCATCAAGTAATGCGGACAAGTTTCCAACGTAACATTCATGCCTGTGCGTTTTGCCTGATCAATCAGCTCTACGGCTTGAGGATTGCTAATATGCACAAAATGCAGCGCGCAACCTGTCTGCTTCGCATAAAACAGTGCACGATGGACGGCTTCCAATTCCGCAAGTACCGGCCGGGATGCCGCATAATCGCGAAACCCGGTTTTGCCGGTATGCTGCGCTTTAGCGCCAAGCCCCGCTACCAGCGGCTCACTTTCTGCATGAAGGGCAAGAATGCCGCCAATTGCAGCAATTCGCTGCATCCCCTCATATAAGGTAACATCATCGACTCCCCGGAAAATGTCCTCTCCTTCTCCTCCCGGGTGGGACATAAAGGCTTTGAATCCGGCAACTCCTGCCTCCGCCAAAGCTTCCAGTGATTTCAGATTTCCTGGTACAAGTCCTCCCCAGAACGCGTAATCAACGTACGACTGACCATAGGCCAAAGCCGATTTTTGATTTAATGCGCTTAGTGAAGTTGTAGGCGGCCGGCCATTTAGAGGCATGTCAATGTAGGCAGTGCATCCGCCTGCAGCGAGCGATGCCGATCCACTGACAAAACCTTCCCAAACACCTAATGCCGGCTCGTTGAAATGAACATGAACATCTATCATTCCAGGCAGTACAAACTGTCCGCTTGCATCAATGACTTTGCATTCCTGCGATGGCTCCAGCAATTGCTGGAGTACGTGGATTTTTCCATTTTTAATTCCGATATCGAGAACATATACTCCATCTGGTAAAACGACTTGACCTCCACGTATGACAACCTCCAGACACTCCGTCATAATCCATGCACCCACTTAACAAAAAATCCAGTATTTTGTTTCAATTAATCAGCTTCCCCGGTACGTGCTGTAGCCGCCAGGAGCTACAAGCAGCGGAACATGATAATGGCTGCCCGCATCACTCACACCGAAACGAATCGGAATGCACTCCAGAAAAGGGGGCTCTTTCCCGGCCAAGCCCTTCTCCCGAAAATAATCGGCAACGTAAAAAAACAGCTCATACTGCCCCTCCTTCAACTCGCCGCCTGACAGCAGAGGCGCATCCAGGCGTCCGTCCTCATCAGTTACGACAGAACGCAGCAGCCTCCGTCCCTCCTCACCGCCGATTTCCCACAGCTCGAGCTTCATTCCGGACGCCGGTGTGCCGCAGGACACATCTAGCACATGGGTAGTTAATTTTCCGTTGTTAGAGCTCGTAATCAAGTCGCTTAATCGAAATTGGGCAATCTTGAATACTTCCTTCAAGGCCAGGATTCTCTCTTCATCCCATTCGTCACCAAGCCGTTTGCCCAAGGCGGCATAAATCGAATCTTTATTCAGGCCGCGTACGGCTATAATGAAAGGAAATCCGAATTTATCCTTGTAGGCCTGATTGCCGGCCCTAAATTGTTCATAATCCTCGGGAGAAAGCTCATCCAGGCCAGCGCCCCGCTGCTCATTAACGGAGACCTCCGTCATTTTCAGCTTGCCAGCAAGATCAGGGTGAGCGCAGAGCAGGGCAAGTTGTTCATCAAGCGCAGATTGCTCCACCACTTCTTCCAATTTACTGGACAATTGCCCAAAAGAAGCAAAAGGACGGGATATCCATGCGCGTTCCGCCACCCAAGGCGAGTGCTCGAACACCCATCCCAGCGCATCGACAAACTGCTCTCTATTCATTCGATTAATAGAATCCAAGGATAATTTCATTCTGCTCCCCTTCATATGCTTTTGCAGTTGTTATTTTTGCCAATGTGACGGATTTTCCAATTTTCGAGAATTTCCTTTAGGCTGTATAGGACCTGCCGAGCCCCATTTCGCTAAGAAGCTGCCGATAAGCGATGGAGGTGCGATCTGCCGGAATATGGACCTCTGCTTGCAAATCGAGTGGCAAATCCTCTGGAGTCTGCGCTTCTACCATCTCTCGGTCTTCCTGAAACACTTGTAAATTGAACTTGATGGTATCTTCAACGGATGCATCTTTATCAAAATTTCGTGAAATCGGACAAAATAACCGGGTGTAGCGGGCCGATACCGGGCAGGCACAGTTCAGGATCATTAGCTTGCCGCCGTTCGGAAAGTAGACCGTAAGCGAAGCCGCGAACGGAGGAAATACGCGAAATTCGCGAAGCCATTTGAAGCCTACCGGGACCAGATTGTCCTGACCTTTGCCGTAATTGCTAACCGTGCTCCAATATTCGGCAAGCAAGCCGCTGCCTTCGCGCTTGACGGTGTACTGAGGCACAAACGGGTTATCACGGTCTCCGAAGGTATCGGTATGCACAAAGGCGAAGTGCGATACATCCAGGAAGCCTTCCATCTGGCGCCCTGCCGAGCCTACAATGTCGAAGCTCGGCGGCAGCACGTTCAGGTAATCCGGGTCATCCCATCCCGGAAACTCGGGAATTTGCACGTCGCTGGACGCAAGAGATGTCCAGATCAGACCGTATCGCTCTACTACGGGATATGTGATTAATTTCAGCTTAGGCGAAATTTTGGCGTCGGGATGCGCCGGAACTGATGTGCATTTGCCTTCGCAGTTGTAACGAAGTCCGTGATATGGGCAAACAATTTCTCCGTTTTCAACCCAGCCCTTGCTAAGGGGAGCACCTCGGTGGAAGCAAAGATCACGGGCGACAACCACCTTGCCGTTGCTATGGTAGCATACGAGCTTCACATCAAGCAGCTTTACGCCAACAGGTTTATCCGTGATTTCGCTTGCCTGCGCCACCGGGTACCAATATTGTGCCAACACCTGCCAATCCTCCGGAGTGAACGTGCAATCCCGCGGAAGTTGAACCTCAGAATGGTTATTTTTAGCTTTAGGTACCACCATGGCACTCTCCTTACCCGTATATTGATTTTATGGTCTAGTGTCCTTTGAAGAGACAACCGAAACGTCGCTGCCGTAGGTCACACCCAGCTCTTTCAGCCACCCCCGGTAAGCAATGCTGACCCGGTCCGCCTTCAAATGAAGCTCCTCCTGTAAGTCGAGAGGAAGTTCCTCCGGCTTCTGGCTTTCTACAATTCCCGCGTCCTGCTCCATCACCCGCTTCTGAAAATCCCGAAAATATTCGTCAGACTGGTCTAATGCATAATTTCTAGAAATAAGTGCAAAAACAGTTGTTTTTCTCTCTTCGTGGGGAAGCGCCGTAAATAACATGGATAGAATCTGGTTGTTTTCATAGTTCACTTTTTTGAGTCTTGCCGTCATAGGCCGCAAAATTTCAAACGTATAGTAAATCGTTGCGTAATTTCCCGAGCCATCCGCATCGGCGTAAATGGCGATTTCGTCGGAAACGTAGCGGTTTTCATGCCAATAAACGCTGTAATGTGGTATTTCAGGAAAATCAGAGTCGCCCAATAGTCTGTCGTGAACGAAAGCCAAATGACTTGCATCCAGAAAATTTTCAACAACTCTCGGCGCAGTTGCATGCAGGATATACGGCTCCGCATGTACGGTTTGAAAAGTTGAATCCTCATATTCCTCATAAAAGGGGACCGGAGCTTCGTTCACGGAACCAGCATCAAGTTTCACCCAGATGATGCCGTATTGCTCCGTGCAGGAATAAACCACTGCTTTAGCTTTAGGCGGAATGGTTTGTCCTGCTGGCTGCTGAGGGATTTTGACGCATTTTCCTTCTGCATCATACTTCCAGCCGTGGTAAGGACAAACGATACAATCATCTGCCACTTTGCCCAGCGACAAGGCCGCCCCCCGGTGTATGCATAAATCTTTAAATGCCTGAACTCCGTCCCGGGTTCGGAAAAAGACGACCCTCTCTTCCAAAATCGTAACAGGTACCGGTTCGCTTCCGATATCCTGAGAATAAATTGCTGCTATCCAATCTTTTGCCAATATGTGATCTTTCATCACAGTCACCTTCTCCTTTTAAAATCTGGAGCGTTGCTCGTTCGTAAGCATCATTTCAACTAGATAGCTCCAGCGAATTAATGCAGCGTTTCTGCTCCATCTGCTCCGGAATATCACCTGGGGACAAATTGATAAACTCCGCGCAAAGTGTCAGCACTACAGATTTTTTCAGGTTCATTGATGTCCGCTCTTCATATGTCAGTTTTAATTACATTTAATTCGTTTATTTTTCTCATTATAAGACTTATCTAGAAAATGTGTCAATATAATTAACATTAAAAAGGACAACAAGCAGAAATTATGACCCTTCCTCCCTTAAATTTGACATACTTAGGTCGGAAACATTACATTTCACCGCTCATACATACTAATTGCAGAAGAAGATAAACCTGCTTTATGAGCAAGCTCTTCCAGAACAAATCCCGCCCCTAATTTGATGTCACTTTATTTAACACAAAATTATAAATTATAGATTTTTTTCTATGTTTCAATTAAAATCATGTCAGATAATATACATTAATCAACTGAAATAAGATACGTGCCAATGAGTAAAGAGAAGCTGAGTATAAGCGAGATGGCAAAACTTCGTGGAATATCCGTGGACACACTGAGGTATTATGACAAGATTGATTTGTTCAAGCCTTCACAGGTCGCGCTTCAAGCTGGATTACAGGAAATCGGATATCATCCTGCGAAAACTCCCTGAAAGACGTTACATCCCTTTCCCGGCTGTTTTGAATATAATGGATTCAGAATCGTTATCCTATGTTTTTTTGTAGCTTGAACAAATGGTAAATGAAACAATTCCGGTTCTGGCCAGCAACCGGATGAGGCATTACATTGAACCCTTTTTTTTCGAGGGTATTCAGAATTCAACCGAAGCAATCCCTTCCGGTACGTATGTGTGCTCTTATTACACCGGGCTCAATCATGTGAATTGTATGGGATGTCTTGAAAAACTGCTTATGTATTGCAAAACAATCGGCCTGCTATGAAATCCAGATTCTTGTTGAACAGATGGTGTGATTCCCACAACAGGACTTGCAGAAAATCAAGGAAAAGGGACTCACATAAGTGAGACCCGGATTGCTATACGGAAAAGTAAAAAGGCTGTACGCATACCGGCTTGGATACGGTTACTTGTTGTCCGGTGTAGGTTAAGCGGCCGCTCGCCTTGTCCACTTTGAATGTAACAATGTTGTTGGTGTCACGGTTTGCCACCAGCAGGTGATCACCGTTTGGAGTCAAAGCAAAATGGCGCGGATGCTCGCCTTCGGCAGATACATGCTCCACCAGGCTCAGCTTGCCAGTTGCACCGTCAACAGCGTACACCACGATGCTGTCGTGACCGCGGTTAGAGCCGTATAGATAAGCACCATCCTGCGAAATCGCAATTTCAGCGGTTGTGTTTTCGCCAGTAAAATCAGACGGCAACGTCGGTTCGCTCTCAAGCTCAGTGAGCTTGCCAGCTTCTGCATCATATGCAAAAGAAGTAACGGAAGAATCCACTTCGTTAATAACAAAAGCGAACTTACCGTTCGGATGGAATGTCAAATGGCGTGGACCTGCACCTGCATGGATTTTCGTTTCACCATGAAGCACCAGCTGGTCTTTGCTATCATCAATAGTATAGATACGGATCAGATCCAGACCAAGGTCTTGTACGAACAGGAATCGACCGTCAGGACTAAAGAAGCTGGAGTGAGGATGTGGACGATCCTGACGCTCAGGATGCGCTCCCTTGCCTTCATGTTGCTTAACATCCAGCAGCTCACCGATACGTCCATCCTCAGTCAGAGACACCAATCCCACCATACCTCCGTGGTAGCTGACTACAATAAGGTAACGGTCGGATGGATCACGCTGAATGTGGCAGGTTGTTGAGCCCACGTTTTCCGCGCGATTCAGCAATGTAAATGTTCCTTTGACCGGGTCAATTTCAAAAGCAGCAGCTTCGCCAACCTTTGCTCCATCAGCAGAAGTGGTCTCACCAATGGAATACAGCTTCCGATTTTTGGCATCCACATTCAGGAATGTAGGGTTTTTCAAGCCGGAGAACTCATCCTGTAATGTAAGGGCTCCTGTCTCTTCATTAAAAGTGTACGAATACACTCCGTTACCTTCCAGTTCGGCGTAAGAGCCTGCGAATACGAGCAATTTTTGTTGTGCTGTAATGGTTGTCTCCTCCTTGAATTAGAAAATAATGGGCAATTGGAATGATTGCTCCTGGTTCAAATATCGCTTTAAGAGGCGCGTTCCACGACAGGCTCTGTAGACAAAGCTACGTTTCCCGCGACGGCACGCGAGATCATGCAGGATGTTTCTGCCTGCTCTGCCAGCCGTAATGCTTGTTCGATTTGCGATTCTGACGCATCGGCGGTCAATTGAACCCGCGGGCGATGCACAATCCGACGATATGTAAAAATATTGTTCGTAACATCGACAATCCCTTCGGATTCCAATCCCAGTGATGCCACCGGAAGACTGGCACGCTCCATCATTGCTGCCAACGTAATCAAGTAGCAGGTAGCGGCAGCACCGAGCAGCATTTCATCCGGATTGGTACCCACACCGGGACCACCCATCTCAGCCGGAATCGAAATTGCAGTCCGCAGCTGTCCGGCTTCAATACGTCCGTCGCTGTTGCGCCCCCCGTTCCAGTCTGCCTTGAGCAGAAAGGTATGCTCCATTTCAGGTCACTTCTCTCTCTTGTATTATGAATCTTTACCCAGGTGAATGTAAAGTTAGTCGATCTCCTGATTTTTGGTTTCAGTCCCCAGCAACCCTACAGCGACTGCTCCAATCAGGATAGCAACGAAGAAAATCGCAAAAATAGCGGGTAATCCAATGCCCTGCCCTACCAGTATACCGACCACCAATGGCCCGATTACGCCTCCAATACGGCCAAACGCAGCCGCCATACCCACACCGGTAGAACGAACGGATGTTGGATACAATTCCGGCGTATAAGCATACATCGCACCCCACGCACCGAGATTGAAAAAGGACAAGCAAATCCCAGCGGCCAATAGCATTCCAGCCGTTTCCGAGGTTCCGAACCAAATGGCGGACAACGCCGTCAGCAGTAAGTAAATGATGAGGACGAGTTTGCGGCCCAGCTTTTCAATCAGATACGCAGCGGTAAAGTAACCTGGTAATTGTGCAAGTGTCATGATCAGGACGTACTCAAAGCTTTTAACCAGCTCAAACCCTTTCATAAACATCATGCTCGGCAGCCACAGGAACATGCCGTAATATGAAAACACAACCGTAAACCATAAAATCCATAGCATTAACGTAGACTTGCGATTTGCCGCCGACCAAATAGAAGCCAACCGTTCACGCAGTGGGAGCTTGACGCTCTGCTGCTTATAACGCGGTGAATCCTCAACAGCCCTGCGCAAATAAAGAGCGTACAGCGCAGGTATTGCGCCGAGAATAAAGGCCATCTGCCAACCATACTTTGGAATCACAAAATAGGCAATAAGAGCCGAAAGAATCCAGCCTGCCGCCCAAAAGCTTTCCAGCAGTACGACTGCTCTTCCTCGCTCCTTCACAGGTACAGATTCCGACACCAGTGTCGAAGCTACAGGCAATTCTCCGCCCAAGCCTGCGCCTGCAATAAAACGCAGCACCAGCAGCATTCCAAGACCCGTTGCAAAAGCAGACAAGCCGCTGGCAATGGAAAAAATCAGCAGCGTCCACACTAATATGGCGCGCCTGCCGTAGCGATCAGCTAAAATCCCAGCCAACGCGGCCCCAAACACCATTCCTATTGAATTCATCGAGGTCACCAGACCAATTTGCTCTGATCCCAGATGCCACTCCTTGGCCAGTGCTGCGACTATAAATGAAAGCAGCCCCACATCCATGGCATCAAAAAGCCAACTGAGCCCCGCGCTAAACAGCAGCTTCCTCTTCTTAGCTGGTGGTAATGATGAAGTTAATTCACTCATGATTCGCTCTCCCTTAAATGCATCGTATACAGCCGTATATTCAGATGTCTTGTCACCTGTAGCCTGGCATCTATTGTACCGCAAGCTTCCTTAATCTGCGAGTATTTTTAACGCAGAAAAAAACGGAAGATTGCCTACGGCAATTCTCCCGCCTTCTGGAACCTGACACTTACCGGTTTTGGACCAGACCGATGATCGTCACCATGAGCACCAGCAGCTGGATGAGTGTATCGTTACTCATTCCAATCGCCTCCATCCCATATGAGATACTCCTTCGGCCGTTTCCCCTCTCCCCGGATCATGACGCTTGTTCCCCAATACATACCTATGCAGGTGGCGGGAAGCTTATGATCAATAATGGATAAAAATCTTCATACGTTTAAGGTTTAATCCAGGAATATTGCAAATCCATTTCCTGAATGCATTCGCGGTTATCGTGTTCATCATTAGCCACCAGCGGCGTTACCGGATAGATGCTCATGTCGCCTTGCTCATACGTACGCAGGATTGGCAGCAGTTCATCTACGTTCTGGATGGATGGATTCAGCCAAGCATTGATATGTTCAGCTTCGAGAATAGCCGGCATACGACTATCGAATTCACGTATATCCGCATTGGCCTGGACTGTCATCATTGTACAGGTACGCAGCGGCTCTTTACGACTATCCTGCCATATTTCATATAATCCCGCGACCGCAAACATTTTCTGTTTCGGCAGTACCACGCGTACAGCGCACATGCGTTTACCCCATTTGCGCCAATAATAAAATCCGTTGCATGGAATGATACAACGTCGGGTTTCCGCCATCTTGCGATAGCTCGGATTTACCCGCAGCGAATTTAAATCAGCGTTAACACAATCCTTGCCCCAATAAGGTATAAATCCCCACCGAAATTCATCAAGCACCCGTTCTCCATCCTGATGCAGCACAATCGGGATATGCTGGGTGGGACTCATGTTATAACGTGTTTTGTAATAATACATCACCCGTTGTATGCCAAAATGATCCCTTACCTCATCCAAATCAGCTGATAACGAAAATCTTTTGCACATATGTTCTTCTTCCTTCCGCCTTTTTCATCTATTGTGCGGATATACAAGGAAAAATATGCATACAGCAACAGACCATACCAAAACATATAGCAATATCCCCGCAGTGAGTTAGGCTACGGGGATAGATACTAGCTTATATCGTTCTTACTTCTTTTCTACCGCGTGACCGCCAAATTCATTACGCAGTGCAGCAACCACTTTTCCGTTGAACGTATCCGTATCCAGAGAACGGTAACGCATCAGCAGGGACAAAGCAATGACTGGAGTCGCTGCCTGAATATCGAGCGCTTCCTCAACGGTCCATTTACCTTCACCAGAGGAGTGCATAACCCCACGGATTTCATCCAGATTCGCATCCTTGGAGAATGCACGTTCAGTCAAGCCCATCAGCCATGAGCGAATAACGGAGCCGTTGTTCCAAACACGCGCTACTTGCTCATAGTCAAAGTCAAAGCTGCTTTTCTCGAGCACTTCAAAGCCTTCACCAATGGAAGCCATCATGCCGTATTCCACACCATTGTGAACCATTTTGAGAAAATGTCCGCTACCGGATTTACCTGCATACAGATAACCATTTTCCACCGCTGTATCACGGAAAATAGGTTCAACAACAGCCCAGGCTTCGGGATCGCCGCCGATCATGTAACATGCACCATTGCGTGCGCCTTCCATACCGCCGGAAGTTCCTGCATCCATGAAGCTGATGCCGTATTCCTTCAGACGGGCATGACGAGCAATGGACTCTTTGTAATGAGAGTTACCCCCTTCAATAATGATGTCCCCTTTGGACAGCATCGGTTGAAGCTGATCCAGCACAGTATCAACAATTTGATGGGGAACCATAATCCACAGGACTCTAGGGGATTGGGTTGCTTTTACAAGCTCTTCCAATGTGGCAGCACCTGTAGCACCATAATCCTTCATTTCTTGAATCGCTGCTGCATTCACGTCGTAAGCAACAACTTCATGTTGATGGTCGATCAAGTTTTTTCCGAGATTCAAGCCCATTTTTCCCAAACCAATTAGTCCAACTTGCATTGTAAAGGCCTCCTGCCGTAGCAAAAATATATTGTCTGTTTGTTAATGTTTAAGCACGAACAACTGCTTTTTCAGAAGTTTCGGACTTTTGATCCAGCCACCATGTAAAGCCCTGTTTCTCCAACAATTGGTCTGAAGCTTCTGGACCATAGGAGCCTGCTGCATAAGAATGAAGCGGAACTTCTCCACGAGCAAAAGCCTCCAGTACGGGCTGTACCCACATCCATGAAAGCTCAACTTCATTCCAGTGAGCAAAAAAGGTGGAGTCGCCGCGCAGCGCATCAAAGATAAGGCGCTCATAAGCTTCCGGGACAGCCTTGTCCTCTGAATCATAGTTCATCAGGACCGTTTCCAGTTGACCATTGTTCAGCGGGTCTTTACTGTTCAGACGAAGGGTTACCTTTTCATCCGGATTTACATGAATGATAAGTAAGTTTGGTTCAGATGGCTGCCCTTGAGCAGCATATGGATCGGTGGTGTCCTTCTTGAATTCCACAACGATACGTGTGGATTTTTCCTTCATGCGTTTGCCGGTACGAATATAGAATGGCACACCTGACCATTGCTCATTGTCGATCCATAGGCGAGCTGAAATAAATGTATCGTTATGCGAATCAGGTTCAATACCCGGTTCTTCTTTATAGGAAGGAACTGCGTTTGCGTTAATCTCACCACTCGTATATTGCCCTCTAACCACACTGGAAGCAATATCCGAAGGATCAAGCGGACGCAACGCCTGCATGACCTTGCTTTTTTCGTCACGCACCTGATCAGCCGTTACATGTACAGGCTTGTTCATGGCTGTCATCATCAGTACCTGCAACATGTGATTTTGTACCATGTCACGAATAGCTCCGGAATGATCGTAGTACCCAGCTCGTTCCTCAACCCCAACGATCTCGGAAGCGGTAATTTGCACATTGGCAATGTACTGATTGTTCCAAACTCCTTGAAGCAATGGATTAGCAAACTTCAGAGCTTCCAGGTTTTGCACCATCGGCTTGCCCAAGTAGTGGTCAATACGATAAATCTCATCCTCAGCAAATGTTCTGCTCAAACGATCATTCAACTCACGTGCCGATTCCAGATCATGTCCAAACGGTTTTTCGATAATAAGCCGTTTCCAACCCTTGGTTTCGGCTAAACCACTTTCCCGAATGTTGAGGGCAATCACATCAAAAAATTCCGGTGCCACCGATAAGTAAAACATGCGGTTCCCCGGAATTCTCAAATCATTTTCACGTTGCTCAGCAAGCTGCAGCAGCTTTTTATAATCTTCCGGGTGATTGACATTCAAAGCACTGTAGCGGAAAGCACTCAAGAATTGATCCATTTGTGCACGGTCATCATTCACGCGTCTGGAAAAATCCCTAATGGATTGCTCCACATTACTTTGAAATTGCTCGTCAGCCACTTCACGACGCCCCATCCCAATTACAGAAAAGGAAGCCGGAATTTTACCTTCTACAAACAAATTATACAAGGCAGGGTAAATTTTGCGTTTCGCCAAATCCCCTGTCGCTCCAAATAAGACAAAAGTCATTGAATCCATGAATTATTCCTTCTTCCCATTATAAAAGATGAGGTTATTAAAAGTTACCTGAGGAATTAACGTAACCCATAATACACCCAAAATAAGGGGCAAGTCAATCAAATTTTAGCGAAATCGTGAACACTCGATATATCCTGTAATGATAACGTTTTCTGTGGTATGATTGACAAAAGGAATGAGAAAAAAATGTTAAAAATGTCACAGTTGCTACAACATGATATAGTTACTATTGGTATACACAGTTACTTTTAGTATACTGTTTAAAACAACAATGAAATCGAGGGGATTCAGATGAGCGACGACAGGCAGCCTAAGCTTTTGTGCGGTAAGGTGGAACAGTCCTTTCAGATCATCAGCAAAAAATGGACCGCTCTTATCATTCATACTTTAATGGAACATCCCAAACGATTCAGTGAAATTCACGTCTCCATACCTGATCTTAGCAAACGTATGCTGAACGAACGCATCAAGGAACTAGAGCTTTCCGGCCTGATCCTTCGCAATGTCATCACAGAGCGACCTGTGCGTACCGAGTATTCGCTGACACGCAAGGGGAAGGAACTCGGTGATGCATTGAATGGTGTCGAGAGCTGGGCCGAAAGATGGCTTTAACCGCCTGCAGGAGAGCGTCCTACACGGTCTCCTGTTATTGTGTTGCTTTGTAAGGATCATAATACAAGCAATCGCATACAAAATAATGGTACAACTACGCAGCAGCCCACGCTTTTGGGATGAGCCATGAAAGGATGAGACTGATGGCATTTGGTATTACCCGCCAGGAGCTTGCAGCCTGGAAAAGAGAGGTCGACCGCGGTGAAATTGCTTTTCTGACGCACTACTGGCTGGACGAACGATTTCCAGGAATTACAACTGTTACCAAGGTGGGCTGTTCTGATTTGGACAAGCTGAGCTTATGGTGCAGCAATAACGGTTTGGACCCGCGATATATTCATCAGCGTCAGCCCTATCCGCATTTTGATCTGATTGGCAGCAAGCAAACTGAGATTTTACGTAAATACGGCATGAGTGATCAGTTGAAACGCTTCGGTCAGCATGTACAAACGGGGACCTATCCCTCTTTTTAAGCCGCAGCTCTTAGAGTTGCGGTACTTTTGTTTGCATACCGGATAACACCTTGTGTATCCAAATGGCCGCTGTCGCCCCTTCCCCCATGGCTACAGTCGCTTGCTCGGCATGAGCTCCCAAATCGCCGGCTACCCATACATTTTCGATATTTGTCATTTTGCTGCGAGGATGCGTCTCGATATGCTTGTTATGCAGCAAATGGACACCCAACTGCTCTGCCAGCTCTGAATGAACATGATTTCCACCAAAGGCCAAAAAGCCCCGTTCCGCGCGAACTACATCTCCCCCATCCAGCCGAACTCCTTCAAACCCCCCAGGCTTCCCGGTTATGATTTGGGAAATCGCTGCTTCTCGATATCCAATTCCTTTCTCCCGCAGCTTGGTCATAAGCTCGTTCGGAACTTCCGACCGCTCGTGATTGACATAAATCAACTGATCGGTACGTGCTGATAAAATCAGAGCCATGGACGCTCCCGCTTTCCCTGCTCCGATCACGACTGTACTTCGATCCTGAACCTCGTAGCCATCACAATCCGGGCAGACATACACACTGTTGCCCAAGCAGGCCTCAAGTCCTTCCAGCTTGGGAAAACGGTCAGTTAGTCCCGTGGCCAGCAGTAACGTTCTGGAGGAGTATACCGTTCCCTCTTCAATTTCAATGTCAAAAAGCTCCTCCTGTTTACGCGCTTGTATCGCCTTCCCCTTAACCAATTCGACTCCCAGTCTAGTGGCCTCATGTCGTCCAAGCCGCCTTAGCTCTTCACCAGCTATACCGTCAGGAAAGCCTAGAATATTATGATATTGACGGCACAGCGTAGATCGACCATATCCTGAATCTATTACCAGAACGCGATGGCTACTGTATCTTCCCAATTGAATGGCTGCTTGCAGCCCGGCAATCCCTCCACCAATAATAATGCAATCATAGGTCACGCGCTGTTACCTCCTTCATAATGACTTGTAAACAACACCCGTGTTGTTTTTCATGAATATTCTTCTCATATGTAACCTTCTCATATGATTTTAAACGTAGCATCACCTTCCGGGATCCGAATTAATCCCAAAATCAGCGCATTTCCAGAGATTAATCACGTAATCGAATGGAATGACAAAAAGCACTGTGGATACCACAGCGCTCTGCTCAGTATGAAACCTGATTGTTTGTATTTTCTGACTTATTTAAACGTTTTTACGCGTTCTTCAACAGGTTGGAATTCTTTGTCACCTGGTTGGAAGGTTGGTTTACCGAACGGCATTTCAGCAATCAGTTTCCAATGTTCTGGGATGTTCCATTCATTTTTTACTTTTTCGTCGATCAAAGGGTTGTAATGCTGAAGGGATGCGCCCAGTCCTTCTTGCTCAAGAGCTGTCCACACCACCAGTTGCAGCATACCATTCGATTGGTTGGACCAGATTGGGAAATTGTCTGCATACGCTTCAAATTGTTGCTGCAGACCCGCTACAACGTTATTGTCTTCAAAGAACAAGACCGTTCCGTAGCCGCTGCGGAAGCCGTTCATTTTCTCAGCAGTAGATTTGAATTGCTCCTCATTGCCTACAACCTCACGCAAAATATCCTCCGTAATATTCCACAGTTTGTCATGGTGCTCTCCGAGCAATACAACCGCGCGTGAAGTTTGGGAGTTAAACGAGGTAGGTGTATATTTAACAGCTTCCTCTACAATCTCTTGAATCTTTTGATCGGAAATTACTTGTTCTTTGCTGATACCGTAATAGGAGCGTCTTTCTTTCAGAGCTGTAAAGAAGTCTTTAGACATTTTTGTTACCTCCTGAGAAAAATTAATTACTTTTCGTAACTAAATATATTATACACATATCTTAATGTCAAGAGATTTCTTTTTAAATATTACCAGTTGCCTGCTATTTTATGCATCACCTTTGTATTTTTTCTCGCTGGAAGAGGTGTGCTTGGTTGCGTCCTTGTCGAATTCCTCCTGACGTTCCATCTTTAAATCCTCTACAGGGATCGCATCTACCGTCTGCTCACTCTCAAAACGGTCGAACAAGCTCTCCCGCTCCGTCGGATACTGCTCCGCATGATCCCGGCTTAGGGTCTGCTCCTGTACATCATGCTCTGCCGGTTCTCTCCCTGTCCGTTCCTTTTTTTCATCCTGATCGTGCAGATCATTGTCAAATCGGGTCATTTGTTTCCCTCCCTCTCGGCTTGTTGTCCATAGTATACATTTACCTTCCACTGACAGAGATTAAACGCAAAAAAGAGAAAATCTCCGTAAAGATTTTCCCTACTTTTCGTATTTATTTTATGTTCTAATCTTACTTATTTTACGTTGCTGGATGATTCCGAACGGGATTTGCCTGTACACTCATGAAAAAGATGGGTTTCCAGCTTTTCTCCCTCCACGAGCTTCTGTACCAGCTGTGTCCCCGCAGCAGGCGTCATCTGACCATACCAGTCACCTTGAGGGTATACGATCACAACCGCAGCATCGTGACAACGGCCATTACAGCGAGTGCGGGTCGTATGAATATAAGTGTCTGCGTTTTGTTTACGGATTTCATCCCGGATTGCCTGTGTTACTTCTTCACCCTCATGCCGCATACATGTACCTCCATTACAGATCAATACATGATGCTTCATCGGTTCCAATTCAAATATAGCCATAGCTTCCCCTTTAATCAACGGTTGTTGATTGCTTAATGTTTATCTGGATAAAGAACAAGCTGTGCTTTTAACTGCCCAGCTTCAAGGTTCAGCACGATAAATGAGTATTCGTCCTCACCACGTTTGTCCGTCGGAGAACCGGGATTCAGAACAAGCAGCTCTCCCACCCTTTTGACCACCGGAATATGCGAATGTCCGTAAATCAGGCAATCCAACGTTTCTCCCTTAAACGTATTCAGCGCAATATTCTCTGTCGAGCCGCGCCAGCCATGACCATGAACCATACCAATCCGTTTGCCCCGGACTTCAACGATTCGCTGATAGCCCAAACGTTCTACGATATCTATTCCATCATTGTTCCCGGCAATTCCTTGCACAGGCGCAAATTCCGCCAGGCGTTCATATACGAACCAGTCCGTCCAGTCTCCGGCATGGAGAATGAGATCACTGTCTTTTAACTCCTGTACAAGCCGACTCGGAAGCGCCTTGCTTCGGTACGGCATATGAGTATCTGATAGTACGACGATTTTCATATTAGATGCTCCTTACCGGCGTCTCTACACAGACGAACTCTGCTGTCCAACCCGCTGCTGGAGCGCCTGTTCCAGATCTCGCAGCGTAACGGTCTCGAAAAACGCCTGTATTTTCTCTTCTGCCACGGTATATAAACCGTCTAACAAAGCGTCTATGTTCTTGCCGACCTCACAATTATGATTGCTGTCGGTATGAATGGAGAACAACGGCCCTTCATCCTTGGTCGCTTCATATATCATTTTAAGATTAATGTTTGAGCTCGACATGCTCAAACGAAAGCCGCGTGCTCCCGGCGATGAATCAACCAAACCCACTTGCTTGAGTCGGCTCATAATTCTTCTCACGACAACCGGATTCGTATTGATACTGGATGCGATCAGCGTCGAAGTCATTCGCTCCGGTGCTCCTTCTGCCAGTAGAAGCAGACAATGGATACTAACGGAAAAATGGGTACTCATGTTAACCACCTTTATATGTGTGCCTCATTTAATGTTGTGCAAAATGCGTACTTCCATCATACCACATTAGAGAGGCATCGACACAGAACCTACTGCACCTTACTCCGGAAAATAGTCATTTTCAGGACGCAATCGTACTTTCAACTGGCGTACGCTATATTCGAGCTGCTTGACGATATCCTCCAGTTGACGACGATCAAGTCCGCTGAAATCGGCGGCAGGCTTGGGTGCATTTTTCAAATCACGTATCGTTGCCTGCTGCTCCTGCCACTTGTCCATCAAGTCGGCTATATTCGCATAAAAGCGTTCATAATCCTTGATCACTTCGTCCAGGAAAGCATCTACCTCGTCCGGATCATAGCCACGTATTTTGTTTTTAAACTGTTTTTCATGAATGGAGAGCGCGTCCAGCTGAATGCCCAGTTGTTTAAATAACTGTTTTTGCTTATCCAGACGACGCTTCATATGTTCATCCATCGGTTATTCCCTCCTTAACACACTATTCTTTTTATATCACATTCTAGGCTGGTAATAAAAGTCTCTGCTGATTGCCCAGTCCTGTGAGCGGGTATAAACAAAGCATATGTACAACTACATCCAGACGACGAAGGAGAGATAAAATCATGAACCATTTGAGCGAATCACAGCTTGCTGAGCTGAAACATATGTTGCTGGAGCAGAAAAAGGATTTGGAAAAACATTTTGAACAAAACGGCCAGGAAAATACGTTGTTGGGAGAAACCCTTACAGACTCCACAGGCGAGCTTTCTTCCTACGACAACCACCCCGCTGATATAGGGACAGAAACCTTTGAACGCTCCCGTGATCTGGCGATTAACGAATCACTGGAAAGCGAGCTGGAGCAGATCAATGCAGCCCTTCAACGCATGAAGAAAGGAACGTACGGAATATGCGTGGAGAGCGGGGAAGAAATCCCTTTTGAACGTCTGCAAGCCATTCCATACACCGCGTATACAGTCGAGCATACACCAAATCGGGAGCTATCGAATGACCGCCCTATAGAGGAGCAGGTCATGACTCCCCCACCCAAGGGTGCAGGTGAAGTGCGACAACGAAATGCTGGACGTTTTGACGATGCGGGTTCATGGGATGCAGTTGAAGAATACGGCACATCCAACTCGCCTGCAACAGCTGCCAAGCGCGATGCTGCAAGCTATGATGAAGGTATGTGAGGCGCAACGCAAAGGCTCGAAGGCTGTCTGTATGCGTATGTATTCGTTGAACTAAAAAGCAGCTTGTCCTTGTGACAGGCTGCTTTTCTTAACCTTTTTGCAATACGGTTAATACTTCTATCCGATTACTCTTATTCAATCTATCCAATTTCCACCCGTTTCCGACTGTGAGCCGATTCAATACATGCGTCGATCACTTTCATATTGCTGACCGCATCTTCTGGCTCGTAAGGCAGCGGAACACCATCAAGCACAGCCTCGGCAAAAGCATTCGCTTGCAGCTCAAAGGAATTAAAGCCTTTAAGACGTTCCTCGCGCGTAACCGAACCGACGTGGACGAAGATTTGTGGTACAACAGATGTTCTTTCCCAGCCGAACATTTTGGGCATCGCGATTGTGCCTTTGCTGCCGAGAATTTCCATATTGGAGCGGTTCGCGGCCCACATGCCGCAATCGAAGGTGAGATTGACCCCGCCCGGAAACTCCAGCAAGCCGGAAGCCATCATATCAACGTTGTCATGCTCTGGAGAAAATAAGGCATGTACCGTCACTGCCTCAGGCTCCCGATCCAAATACATACGAGCCGCTGATATCGGATACACACCTACATCATATAACGAGCCGCCACCCATCCCTTTATTAAAACGCACATTATTTGCCTGATCGGCATTGTTAAACGTAAATGTGCAATGAATGCCGCGAATGTCGCCAATTTCCCCGCTATTGATGATTTCCTTAATTCTTCGATGCTTGGGATGATAGCGATACATAAAGGCTTCTGCAAAAATTACGCCTGCATTTTTACAGGCTTCAATCATACGGCTAGTCCCGGCCGAACTGAGAGAAGATGGTTTTTCGCACAAAACATGCTTTCCTGCCTCGGCCGCCCGAATCGTCCGCTCTTCATGCAGATGGTTCGGCAACGGGATATACACCGCCCCGATTTCAGAATCAGCCAACAGCTCCTCATAGCTTCCATAGCTTTTCGGAATATCGAATTCCCGGGCGACCTCGGCGGCTTTGTCAGCATTACGACTAGCAATTCCAAGCACTTCTCCGCGTTCAGATTGCTGAACTGCCGGAATTACAGCGATTCGGGCAATCTCCGCAGTACCCAAAATTCCCCATTTCAGCGTTCTACCCATCATTCTCATCCTTTCGTGGTTAGGAATAGTTGTCTTGTTCCGCTTTATGCAGCATACCTAAGCAACGGTCCAAATCGGCTTTAACCTGCTTTTTATAAAGTCGGGCCTTCTCCTCCCCATCATCTGTAAAATGATAGAGCACAATTTCCTGGAAATCCACGCGCGGGTCTGTCCCTTTTAATCGCTTGGTACGGTAAAAAACACCTTCCTGTACCAGCTCATGCAGCGCTCGGTAGACCTCACTCTGAGGCGGAACATATCCGAAGCCGCTAAACTCATCCTTCATAGATTCGAGCATCTGATATCCATAACCGCGATGCCTCTCCACCATTGTGATCAGATAAATTTTGATAAAAGCCCGCTGGGATATCATAAACGCCATTGTACAGCCTCCTCCACACCTTATTCATATACCTCTTATCTTCCATTATAAACCACTCTGTGTCCATACACTATTTCCTTTCATAATGTGAGTGCGCATGAGAAATTCCGCCCCTTGTGACGGGTTGTAAGATGGCGAAAGATATAACATGACGCATTGTTAGGCAGGTTGCGAATGGCGGGTCATGGTCTTTTCTATTATGAATTTTTCATATAATGAAATTATATAATTAAATCTTAAAAATAAGTTCCTTCTCTGATTTCAATCTTGGGATGGACCACTTTATTTTTTCGTCTTTAAATGTAAAAATCTCGCTGTGGATTTAAGCAGCATCCACAGCGAGATCATTAGAAGCGTGAGAAACCCGCAAGCTCAGGCTTGCTTTTGCAAGGTTGATGAACCTCCGGCCCGGCGAGGACGAACCCTCAGCCCCACAATCCATTTGCCTAGAGGCATACGAGCCAGCAGCCATGTTCCGGCAATGGAAAAGACCACACAGAGCACGAACGAGGCCAGCGTACGAAGCACGTGGCTCCAGTCTGCAAACAGCGTTTCGTCAAAATAGTAGGTCACACGCAGCATAAAGGCATGCATCAAATACGCTCCGTAGGACAACGTTCCGATGGCCGTCAGCATACTCGCCACTTGTCCACCCTTATGGGCAATCCACACAGCTACCCGATAAGCCACAAAAATAGACACAACACAATATACAGCCATAATTGGACGCAGCAGGGACAAGTAATTAAAGGAAAGCACCGTACCTCGCGGCGTCTGGAACAGATCGGTCATCTCATACAGCAAATATCCTGTAAGCACGCAAAACAGTGGCCAGTAGATCATCTGCGCCTTGGTTACCCAGTCATTCCAGCGTTGGACGTTCATCCCGGCTGCCGCTCCTAGCACAAAATAAAAGAAAAAGTAGATCACATTCCGGTCAGCATATAGGGTAAACCAAGAGGTAATGACCGGGAGCTGGAGCTTGTCCATTGCGTGGTATATAGGCCCAACTGCGAACATGAGCAAAAAATATAACACGCCCACTCCAGCCAATGCAGCGGGGTGCCATCGTGACGGCAGCAGCGCAGACAAGCGGCGCACTGCATACCGAAACACAGGAAATAACACATAGCATTGGATAATCATAACGATGTACCACAGATGATAGCTGCTTTTTCCGTTCAAAAGCTTCTGTAAAAAATCCAGCGGATGAATAGTTCCTCCACTTTGGACAAGCTGATTTCCCAATTCGTATAAAAGAGACCATATGATATAAGGCACGATGATGTCCATGAATCTTTTACGTAAAAACGTTCCATACTTGAAGGCTCCATCATAATTGTAAAACAACACCATCCCGGTGATAAATACAAACACGGGCACTGCGAATTTGGAACACAGCAGTAAAAGTGTCATCAAAACCCCGTCCTGGATGCGCGCCCCCTGCGCAACCGCATAATGTGCGACGGAATGCTGAAGAACAACGGCGACAAAAGCCAGTCCTCTCAGCAAAGCAACTTCGGAAATTCTCTCTTTTTGACTCATGTCACTCTCCTGTTATGTCTAGCAAAGTATAAATCTATTATAACGACAATTCTGTAAAAATACATAGAAGGATAAACGTGTTAGCGGCAGATCAAGTCCGATTCTTCAACACGTATTTACTTATAAGAAAAGCAGCCTTCCCGCTTGGGAAGACCGCTGCTCGTTAAACCTATTAGATGTAAGATGAATAATCTCTACAAAATAGCCTACAGATTCCTTCTGGTATCTGTATACGCATCTGTGCGGGTATCCGTCACCGGAGCATCAACTGTTTCGTAACGATCCGCATTCAGGGAACGGTTGGTACGGAAAATATCATAGACATCTCTGCGATGCTCAGTGGAATCTACCAGCACTAAAATCTTGCCCTGATCGACGTAGGTCTCGTATTGCTGTGCATCATCTTCCGGGATGCCCAGTCCGACCAGTCCACCGACCAAGCCTCCTGCTCCCGCTCCAACAGCCGCCCCGGTGAGGGTAGCCGCAATCGGCCCGGCCGCCAGTATAGGTCCGATCCCCGGAATAGCCAAGGCTCCGATGCCTGCCAGCAAGCCGGCGACACCGCCCACAACGCCACCTGTAGCCGCACCTGTCGCTACACCCTCCGGTGCTTTGGTGCCTGTCTCTTCGCTAATCGTCCTCAGATCTTCACGGTCACGGGTGATGACAGAAATCTCACTGCTCGGGATACCTCTTGCCTGCAATTGTCCAATCGCCCGAGACGCCTCCTGCTCTGTATCAAAAACACCGAAAATTTAAAATGCTTTAGCCTTTAAATTAAACCATTCTATACAAGTTACATATGGAGCCCCTACGTAGTCAGATGGTACTTCCCATCGCTTGTACAGCACCATACTACCTGCTCCTTTTTGATGTAATTTTTGAGTTTAGCGTTGATAGGACAATGCAGCTGCTGTTCAACGCTTTGGCTTGGCTCGGCTGGTCGGCACGGCTTCCAACGGATCATCCGGCCAATAATGCTTGGGATATCGACCTTTCAGGTCCTTTTTGACTTCAAAATATGCCTCGCTCCAGAAGCTGGAGAGGTCGGAGGTCACCTGCACAGGACGCTGAGCAGGTGACAGCAGATGCAGCACGAGCGGCACACGTCCGCGACCAATCCGCGGTGTTTCCCTCATGCCGAACAGCTCTTGCAGCCGCACTGCCAGCGCAGGTGCCTCGGGATTCGAATAATCGACAGGAATACGGGAACCACTGGGTACACGTATATGCGTCGGTGCTTCCTGCTCAAGCTGCTGCCGTTGTTCCCAATTCAGCCTGCCGAGCAGCAATTCGCTACCATCCAGTCGTTGCAGGTCAGACATATTTTTGGCTCCAAGCGCGAAAGGCAGCAGCCACGATTCCAGTGAATCCAGCAGCGCGGATTCCGAGCTGTCCGGCCAATCCTCGGGTGCCGAGAAGTGCATAAAAATCAAACGCGCCTGCAACTGAAGGGTTTGTCGATTCCAGGACAACAGCTTTAGACCACGTTCACGGACGCCCTGCATCAAGGCGGCAGCTATTTCCTCTGCCGGAGGCCGCTCGTAGGACGTTTCCTTTACAACGAGTGAGCCAAGCTGTAACACCTTGCGGGCTCTCACGGCTGAGGCTGAATTATCCCAGTATACGTTGGCTTTTTCCAGCAGCAGTTCACCACAATGCTCGATCAGTTCTTGCAGCTCAACCGGTGCCGCCAGCTGGATGACACCGTCTGCTCCCTCGTCGTCCACTTCGGCGGCGACGAGATAGGATGAGCGCGACATCCATTCCACTTGTCGGAGTCGCGCGCCCCGGCCGCCGCTGAGCAAAAAGCGGCCGTCCCCCCGGCCTTGCGCGATCCGATCCGGATACGCAAAGGCCAGCAGCAGCCCGC
>NZ_ASSB01000194.1:0-25098 GCF_000520755.1 Paenibacillus sp. 1-18 | reverse complement strand
GCCGATGCGCGAGCTGAACAGCATTCGCCGCCAGGCTTGTTTATTGAGTTATTGTGTCCAGTTAGCTTTATACAAATATTTTATCAACGCACATAGATCCCAAGCCCCAATGATTATAATTATAGCCCCTTGGATGTTGTATAAGGAGTTTGAGCGTTTAATCCAGACATTAAGCTTCTCAGTCTTAGCGAAGGTGCTAACTATTTCTAATAATAAGGCCAATACTTTTATAACTTCATCTTTTCCAGATTCAGCAACATCACCGGTAAAAACATAAAGGATTGACGCCCTAAAAAGGAATAGGTACATCACTGCCTTAAATAAATAAGAATATTATAGACACTATGTGCAATCGTTGGAGCCCATATCGAAGAAGTTTTTTTAAATATAAATCCAAGAATGTAACCTACGAGAAATATGGTCACATAGTTAAGAAGTGAATATCCTGAAATAATACCTATTGGAAAGTGTATCCCCATAAAAAGTATAGCTTGTATAAAGTTATATCCCTTTACCCGATGGTCTCTTAGTTTACTCATAACGAATCCCCGGAACACCACTTCCTCAGAAAACGCCGCTAACGGTGTAATGATCCATCTGATTCCTATGTCAAAACTAAAACCTTTAAAGATGGCAAGTTCAATTACTACCAATACGAGTCCGATAATTCCGCCTGTAAATACTCCCTTGATAACATTGTGTTTTAATTTCAAGTAGCTAGTGATTTGTTGCATCCTTAAATGATCGATACATACGAAATAAATGATCACCAACCCGATCCAAAAAATCAGCTTTATCAAAACGGATATCAAATAAAGCCCCAAATCAGATATTTGAGGATGAAATGTTAGCTCCTTAATTGCCCAGCCCATGTAAAAAAACAATATAAAGAGAATAAGTTTTCTTTTAGTCATTTTTTTGTTTCCTTTATTAAATTTCAGCTGATAGTTTAATATTACCATAAATTGTTCTGTAACTCTAATATCTGTAGTGATTTTGGATGGGCGTTTATTGGGGATAAATAGAACAATGTTTCCTTTTAAAATCCGCAGCGTTACAGCAACAGAAGTATTTTAAGATACAAGTGTGAAAAGCTTCTGAATAATACAGGGGCTTATTTTACATCTTGAGGAGGTGATGAAACCCGTGGCAAAGATAAAATCCGCATTAGATATACAAATGGATCTAACAAGGCCAGTTGAAGAATTGACTGAAGTTATTTCTGCTGTAATTGCTTCACTGCCGCATAAGCGTAAGGAGATCCTTGGCGGCTTGGATATAGCGGTGGGAAATGCATTAGCAGAGATACAGGCCCAAGAAGAAAAGGAATAGAAAGTAGACGATGATAGCTCAGGAAAAATTTCCTGAACGGAGAGACGGGGGAAGCAAGGTGGATAAGTGGGAGGTTTTTAAGTTCAGTACTGCTTTAGGAAGCAGCGCTGTGACGTATTTTTACGGTGGGTGGTCGGGAGTATTGGAGGTGTTGCTTGCACTGGTCATATTTGATTATGTGACCGGATTATTTGCCGCTGGTGCAGAAGGAAAGAAGGGTACCGGACCCGGTTTAAAAAGCAAAATTGGTCTTATCGGTATCGCTCGAAAGGTATTTATTTTCGCAATGGTTGCTGTATCCCATCTGATTGATGGAGTCTTAGGCGATTCGCACCTCTTTCGGGATGCGGTCGCCTATTTTTATATGGCAAATGAGCTGCTTTCGATTCTTGAGAATGGAGGCAGGCTTGGAGCGCCAATACCACCAGTGATCCGGCAAGCGGTTGAGGTTCTGAAAAGTAAAAGCGGAAGTCAGGAAGGGGATAAGGAAGATGCAAGCAAGGAAAAAAGGTAATGCTCAAGGAATTGACGTATCCCGATACCAAGGAAAGATTGACTGGAAAGCGGTCAAGGCGGACGGTATCTCGTTCGCTTTTATTAAAGCGAGTCAGGGTAAGTCATACCGCGACAAAACGTTCATCGGTAATGCACAGGCTGCACGAGCTGTCGGAGTCCTGGTCGGGGCCTATCACTATGTAGACGACTCTGCCATAACGCCAGAAGATGCCCGAAAGGAAGCTGCAAACTTTGTGAGCGCCATTGATTCAGCCGGAGGCATTGCTGCTTTTGATCTGCCGCCTGTGATGGATTATGAATCCAATAAGTCTAGCCTGAGCAAATCAGCACTTACAGCCGTAGCCAAGACGTTTTTACAGGAGGTTGAACGACTTACGGGTGTACGACCTATCGTGTACACATATCCGTCATTTATCGGCAATTTTACTGGTTTGTCAGATTATCCGTTATGGATTGCCCGATACAGCGCTACACAAGTTCCGTCCGGCGCGTCCGGATGGTCACACTGGGACTTTTGGCAGTATAGCGATGGTTCCGCTGGCGGCACATTGCCGTCCGGCACGCGTAAGGTGGCTGGTATCGCCGGACCTGTCGACCTGAATGAATTTGACGGTACGGTAAATGATCTTCGGACGCGGTTTAGCAAGAAGCCTTCCGTACCTAAAGAAGAGGCTGCGATTGCTAAGGATGGATCATTCCAGATTAACGGAGAGAATGCGGGTAAGGTGCCGTTGTTCGACGGCAAGGCCTACGTTCCACTGCGTATGTTGGCGAATGCTCTTGGTATCCCTTTACGTTGGGATAATGCTAAAAAGGTCGCATACCTGAATAATCGCAAATTGCAATCAGTTAAATTGGTTGAGGGAACTGCTTATGTACAATTGAGGCCCATTGCTGAATCTTACGGAGCCGAGATTTCATGGGATGCTAAAAATAAAATTGCTGGTCTTAAAATGAAAGGAGATAAGTAATCATGCAAACAATTATCAAAACTGTACAACCTTACGTAAATACCATCGTCACAGCCGCTGCGGGTGTGCTTACAGCGTTTGTTTTAGGAGGTCTGAACAAACTAAAACTAAGGTTAACGTGTGGCTAGAAGCGCGTACCACGGCGGCACAGAGGGAAGTAATCCATAAAATTGCTGGGGAGGGCTTTGCTTTTGCTCAAACAGCATTTAAAGAAGCTGGGGGAGAACGTAAGCTTCAGGAGGCTTTGCAGTATGCTTCACTTACTCTTTCCAGTCAAGGTATCGTAGTATCCCAAGTAGAGCTAAGATCCACGATTGAGAAGGCATATCTGGAGTATAAGGCTAAGACAAAGACTGTAGCTATCACTGAAACACAGCCATCAGAGGATGTAGCGCAGGCAGCCGCTAAAGAAGCTGTATCGGGTCTGGCTGCAAAGTTGAATGATTTCTTAGCGCAGGCAACGGCTGAAGTAGAACCTGTTGTTCCTGCTCAGGTGCAATCTGAACCTGGACCTATTTCAGCGCCGATAGAAGCTGTTCAAACGCCTGTAACTACGGAGTAAGGTAAAGCAAATACCCTACCGCTTTTGCTGGTAGGGTAGCTTTTTTAATAATATATATCGTCTTCTGTTGTATCATACGACTTTTTGAAATTAATTTTTTTCTTTTTTATATATATTATTATTGCTAAAAAGGACAAGGGAATTGGAACATAGGTTCCATAGACATTTATAAGTTCTTTAGAGAAAGGTGTAAAAGACAACACTATAAAAGAAACTACACAAAATAATAAATAGAATAATAATAGGCCTACTAATAAATTTATAAGTTGAAATATGTTAACTAAAAGGCCCTCTTTGTTTAGGTACCAACCAAGAAATGAAAAAAGAGAGCCGAACAGGGCAGCGAGTGACAATCTTATAATGTAACTTAGCCATACTACATCAGTATACGAACTGAAATAAATACCTAAAGCTCCTCCAACAACAGCACCAAAAATTCCAACTATTGTAGTAAGTGATAAACCGTTCATGTTTGCAGTTCCTCTCTCGAATAATCAATCTTCTTTATATCCAAAGATTACAATGTTTTTGATATAGTCTATCAGGCCTAGGGAATTTTTTCTATATATATTTACAATATAGTCCAATTAAATTACACTGATAACAACACATACGGAAGCACCGTTGTGCAATCCGAAAGCATCGGTGACACCCTACTGGCTAAGCTGGTGGGGTGTTTTTGTTTACCTAGAAGTCTATTCCCTAAACATTGCCTCGCATAACCTGTGTAGTAACAAGGGAGGCGTTACGTGTGAGGGGAACTGAAAGAGGTTGCGGAAGTACTGACGGGAAAGTTTGGACATCAATAGTTGCTGTCTTGACATTGTTCATTTTGTTGGTAATCATCTTGGAATTAATTTTTTTATAAAGATCCTTAGGCTACCACCGTCATTTTTGCGAATTGCCGTTTAGCCCTGTCAATTTTTTTAATGACACATACTGTATACCGTATCTAAAAAAAAAGGAGGAGTTCATGTGAGTGAATGTGGACATGAGCATAAGGCCAAACATTTTTGTCCTTTCACATCGACGGGGGCAATTTTGGTACTCTTTATTCTGTTGGTTATAATCACTAAAGCATGCTGGATTTAATTTTGTGAAAAAAAGCTGTTGGATCACACATTTCTTTCACTTCGTCCAGTATAAGTCTGATATTGCCTCCTAAATATCTGTTAACACTCTATTGGTTTCGACTGATAGGGTGTTTTTTTGTTTCGTTTATGCCAAAGTCTAAAAGCAAACATTAGTTGCATAGTATATTGACAGATGGTTAATTTTAGTGAAAAATGAAGTATGTTTTTAAAAATTATGGAATATTTATGCGAAGGGTGGCTATGGCATGAAGCATACACCTACGATTCGGGCAGAATTAGACAGATACTTAAAACAAGAAGGTTTGAGTCTAATACAGTTTGGGCATATTGCAGGCATGAATAGGGGGATAGTAAGTGCTATTGTGACGGGGAATAAGACTATGTCTGTTAACCAGCTTGACCTAATCACTAAGGCTATGGGGTTACCGGAAGGCCACTTTTATGATTTGTTTATAGAAAACTACATCATCGACCATCCTCCGAATATGAGGCGAATCGAGCCATTTTTGTTTCGCTGTGCGGAGTTGGATAAGTTTGATTCGATTCGTCGAGTGGTGGGGGCCATCATGGACAATCTACTCTATTCGCCCAAACTATTTGACATTACAGAGGAATTATTGGCACAGGGGCGACATGCGGCTGCATTGCTACTCTATGAGGGGGTAGCTGAAGCGGAGAAATATCAACACTCTGAGCGTTTGGCAGTCTGTCAATATCGTATATTTACGATTCAAGTTGGAGACGATCAAAGCCGTAATCTTAGTGCAGCTACGATTTTTGAAGTTTTTGTTGAGCGCCTTGATGAAATAGACCAACTTGACGCATTGAAGGATTTGGCTAATGTGTACAGGTCTTTGCGTAAATGGGACAAGGTTGACGAAATGGCGAAGAAAATGAGAGCTAAAGCCGAAATCCAATATACACTGAAACATCAACAGAACAGTCGAGAACACACTGAATCTACTGATAAGCTAAGCCGTCCATTGTTTGTATACATTTCCTATGCTGACCTGTTGTGTGCAAGCGTCTGTGAAGCCCAAGGCGATTATCAACAAGCTCTAGACTATACATACACCTACGCTAATTTAGATTGGGTAATGGAGACTGGCGAAGATACCCGGCACTGGATTAGTTTGTTCAAAAGTTGGGCAGAAGGTAATACTTACGTATATAAACTTTTATCAGGAGATATAAATGTGCTGCATGATTATGTTGAATATATTGTAGCCACGTCAGCGACTAACGAAAACGAGAAGATATCAAAACTGCTCAATGTTATAATTGCCGCAAACCAATATAGCATAGATGTAGACGATATACTCAAACGATTTGAATCGGAGATTAATTCGTTTTCTGAACAGCCTCTATCCGATGATATGTATACACAGCAAGTGATACCGGACTATATTGCGTGGTTTGGTTACGAGTTAGCTTATTATTATTTACATCGAGGCTCCTACAATGATGGTTTTAAACATTTGATGTATTCAACGGTAAGTTATCATACACTAAATAATGAGACTTATTTCATTAATTGTATGGGGCTATTATCACATTTTCGGGATCATGCTGTTCCTGAAACCAAAGCTGGTTTTTTAAATCTTATTGAAAAGGTGTGGATGACTAATGTTGAAAAAAACGGTACTGCTGATTATCGCGTTTAGCTTTTTGTTATTTATTATAACTGTGCCGGATCAAGCCTTAAACCACCATAGTATCCAGCCTCAGGTTACCATTGGAGGAGCTTAAACATCAGTCCCAAAAATCCCCGCTAACCTTAATGAAGTGCACCGCTTAGAATAAACATTGGAATAAACCCCTGGTTTATCCGATGAAATCTAAGGGGTGCATTTTTTATGCCAGCGAAAAAGGGAACAAAGTTTTAACGAGTATACGTTTGAAACCAAGGTAGAGGCCATACGACTCCATATTGAAGAAGGTTGGACGTATCGTAGACTCATGGAGAAGTTTGGGATCGCAGATCGACATCGATTAAAGAATGGATGCGCAAATACAAGCAACTCGGTGAATTCGGGTTAATGGATCAGTGAGGACGGCGTAAGGAGTATATCGACCAGGATAGGTATGTACAGAAGCTGAGACGGGAAAATGACATGCTAAAAAAGTGTTTGGAAATCTGGATACAGGAGATGAAGCACACAAATATATAACCATTGAGAAAGCTGCGAAAGACTATCCCATTAGCAAACTGTGTACGCTTTTCAAAGTCTCCAGAAGTGGATATTACGCCTTCTTAAAGCGTAGAGGAGCAGATCGAGATCGGGACGCGAAAGCACTTGTAAAGAAAGTGTATGAGCAGTATAACGGAGTCTACGGCTATCGCCAAATTCAACTATTTTTGCAGCACGATCATGGAGTCTGGATGAACCTAAAAAGGTACTCCGACTCATGCAGGTCTTGGGAATCCGCTCACAAATTCGCCGGAAACATCGCTGCAACTATGCTTCCTCTACGAAAGGTCGTGTGGCGAAAAATCTGCTAAAACAGGATTTCAAGGCGGACAAACCTAATCAAAAATGGGTCACAGATATCACGCAATACCGTGTGGGGGATTGCTGGCTATATCTGTCTGCGATTAAAGACTTGTTCAATAACGAAATTATCGCGTACCAGATGAGCCATAGAAATGATAACGAACTGGTTTTACAGACGTTTCGACAAGCCTTTAAACAGCAAAAAGACGTGACTGGCCTCATCGTTTACAGCGACCAGGGATTCCAGTACACGTCCCATGCGTACCATGACATGCTGCCAAAGGTTGGCGCCCGAATCAGCATGTCTCGCCGAGGCAATTGTTATGACAATGCCTCGATGGAGAGCTTCTTCTCGCATCTCAAAACGGAAGGGCTCTACCCATATGATATCCGAAATATGGACGAGGCACAAAGGAGAATAGAAGAATATATTCGATTTTACAACCAATGTCGACCACAACGAAAGTTAAATAAGCTGCCTCCGAAAGAGTATCGGAAGCAGCTTATAGCCTAGGGTCTTTTTTCAGTGTCTATAAAATGGGGTCTTGATCATATAGTCGCAAGGTATTTTTTGTGTTTTTAATTAAAATGACTGGCAGTTGATATAACTCAAGGTAATTGTCCAGTGCCTCTGTACTTACCATATTTAGCATCCCATTTGTATGTTGCAAGTGCTGAATCCCATCCACCTACAACTGGGCGGTAATTCTTCCAAAATTCTAAAATCTCACCATTTGGCTCTATACGAACTTCTAAATCACCCATAATAGATAGTTTTGGTTTCAATGTTCCATTTTCCAGTTTGTAGACATATAATTTCGTATTTGACGGATAATAATTATAAGTCACGGCTACATGTTTTTCATTTTTAGCGGGTGAAAATATTTGAATATTAGGTTCTTCAAAATCATCATCTGAATATATTTCATCCTGTATAAATACAATTATCCCTTTTGAGTTTATTAAATAAAGTTTTCCCGATTTTGTTAGAATAAAACTTTCGGTTTTCTTATCGGAATTGATATCTTCTGTTTTAATTAAAGCGATTTTTTCATTAGGGTACCTTTGATTAAACTGGGCCTTAGGATCGGAAGAAGCAAAAGCCCAGTTTGAAGATAATAGAAAAAAGGTAATGAAAATTAATTGGGAAATAACGGTTCTCATAGTGATCTCCTCAATTTTAGATTGTTAGTTGATCAGATTCTTTCTTCGACAGGAAATTATGTTTTATAGTAGTCTATCAGACCTAGGAAGGTTTTTCTATCTGAAATCTCTTGAACGGAACATTTGTTCGAATTATAATTTGTACATAACATTTCAGGAAGCGGATTCAGTTGGTAAAGAAGTTTGAGGGGAACGGAATATTCGAGAGTTCGCGGATCATCATTCCAGAGCACAAGGAAGCAAGCGCTTATAGAGTCCTACAACACACGTCAACATGTAACACTGGTGGTTTTTAGCCTGTTCGATGACGAAGAACTCACAGGTGTAATCACGTCTATAAATACTGCTCGCAGGGAAGTAAAACTGTTTCGTGGCGAGGATGATTTTAGTTGGATCAAGTTGGAGGATATCATTTCAGCAATTATCTAGCAAAAAATCTAAGGGGAGTAAATATTCTACTGACGTTATTCAACAAACAAGAAATGTTTTCAACCGCTTTACCTACGACAGTTCAGTCGAAGTCTTTCTAGGAGCATTTGGTACAAGACTACTACGGAGAAGCTCACTTTTATAGAAAAATCCTTATGAGTTACAACGACATCGCGCTGCCAAGGTAACTTTTTCTTCGCTAGCGAAGAAAGGCATCTTTAGGTTATTGAAACAATTCTATAGGTTCCTGCTTGTCGTGGCTGGAAAATTTACAAAAGAGGCAGGGGGGGCCCTGCCTTCGGCGTTTTATCACTCTACGTCTGAGAAAAGCGGAGTGGACAAATAACGCTCACCTGTATCAGGTAATATGACCACGATCGTCTTGCCTTTATTTTCTGGAAGCTTCGCAATTTGTGTTGCTGCATAAACCGCAGCCCCAGAAGAAATACCAACAAGCAGCCCTTCTGTTTTGGCAAGCAGGCGTGCAGTTTCAAACGCATCTTCGTTTTTAACTTTGAAAACCTCATCCACATATTCTTCATTAAAGTTATTTGGAATGAAACCAGCACCGAGTCCTTGTAGTTGATGTGGACCTGGAGTACCGCCAGACAGCACTGGTGAATCGAACGGCTCGACGGCTATCACTTTTACAGAAGGTTTTCGTTCCTTCAATGCTTGGCCAACGCCCGAAATAGTTCCACCTGTACCTACGCCCGCGATAAAAATATCTACACCGCCGTCCGTATCATGCCAGATTTCCACAGCTGTAGTCTTGCGATGAATTTCTGGATTGGCAGGATTGCTGAACTGCTGTGGTATGAAAGAGTTTGGTGTTTCGGCAGCCAAGAGCTCAGCACGCTTGATAGCGCCTCTCATTCCCTCGGATCCCGGTGTTAACACAAGCTCAGCACCGAACGCAGTCAAAAGCTTACGACGTTCGATACTAAACGTTTCAGGAAGTGTAATTATAAGTTTATATCCAAGAGCCGCAGCTGCAAATGCAAGTCCGATTCCAGTATTGCCACTTGTCGGCTCGATAATAACGGAGTCTTTATTGATTAAGCCTTTCTCCTCAGCATCTTTAATCATAGCATATCCAATGCGATCCTTAACGCTACCAGCCGGATTTAAATATTCCAACTTTGCTACCACGTTTGCCTCAATATTTTGGATTTGGCTGTAGTTCAACAGTGCTAACAAAGGAGTATTTCCAATTAATTCTGTCAATTTTTGGTGAATCTTAGTCAAAATTATCCCTCCAAACAATTATTTCATATCTATTTACTATGACATTGATATTATCACGAATTTTTCTTCATAACCATGTCTTGTTAAAACATAGTGTGGAGCGGGAACGGATGGAGACAGTCTAAGCGATAATGATTTTGTATTTAGTAGATGCAAAAAGAGCAGTAAGGAATTAATCCTTCTGCTCTTTTTATTGGGGACAGACTGTAGTATTTTGAGTAGAATACAGTTTAAATGAGAACATATACTAACACATAAAAGTCTTGAATATACTGGATTTTGGAACTGTATGCCACTACAGTATATTAAAAACTCATGTCTTAAAATCCTGCGGTAGGTGACTACCGTACCGGTTCGATCCCGGTCCTCGGCATCACAATGAAAACCTTGAGAAATCAAGGTTTTTTTAATTTTATTATACTTGTATGAAACATTTGAGTCCTGCACAAAAAACCTCTTTACAGGTTCTGACTAAATCAGATTCCTGTAAAGGAGGTTTTTTCGTTCTCACATTGTTTGCTCAAAACTATGCAGATACATTATGAACGAGTACATCGAGCGAATTTGTAACAGAGCGCCGAAACGTTTCTATTGCATAAGATGGTATAATCATAAATACAACCGTCGATGTGTTGTCGCTTCCTCGGAAATACCACAGATGTCTGCCCACAATGAACAGGGTCGAGCATTTGAACGGAGGAATTTTACACACAAAATTGGATTTGGCCGTTGGGAAGGTGGTTCAGAGAAGCTGGTATGAGTCTGACGACATATCATATGGAACAGTTAAGAGTCCATTTTATGAATTTCATTAACTATGTATATTTTGTGATGGATAAGAAAACAAGAGACATAGCTATTGTTGACCCATCATGGGATTTATGGAAGGTAGAATCTTGTATTCAGCAATTAAATGGTAATCTGAAAGCCATACTATTAACCCACTCACACTTTGATCATATTAATTTGGTGAATTCGCTGATAGACAAATATAACCCGCAAGTATTCATGTCAATAAAAGAAATTGATTTTTATCATTTTAGATGTAGAAATTTATATTCAATTCAAGACGAGGACTCTATCAAGCTTGGAGAAACAGACATCATAAGTCTTTTGACTCCCGGACATACCTTGGGAAGTGTATGCTATCTTTTATCAGATCACTTATTTACGGGGGATACAATATTCATTGAAGGTTGTGGCTATTGTGATCCGAATGGAGGAGATCCTGAAGAGTTATATCATAGCATTCAAAAAATAAAGCGAGAGATTGATGGCTCCATTCGAATTTATCCTGCTCATTCATTTGGTAAAGCGCCTGGGTTCTCACTTAATTATCTCATGAATGAAAATATTTATTTTCAATTTACGAGTAAGGAACCATTTATTAAATTCAGAATGCGCCCGAACCAAAAACGTCTATTCGATTTTAAATGAGCTTGTAAAGTGGCGCAGTTTTAATTGATGAGTGAAATCGTGAAATTAAAGAAGATAGCCCTATATTTTAAAAACATTCAGGCACAAGGCATCAAGGATAAAAGGGCTACTTAGCAAACGCTGAAACTATGAAGCTGTAAAGAAATAATGACTTTTCAATTGAGACTTTCAAAAAAATTGTGAAATCTAATAATGTCCAATTACTAGTAATTGACAACAGACTGAACAGAGGATTATAATGAAAAAACATTATTCCAATTATATGTTTTAATGAAAAATAAAGGAACTTATCTGTGGTTAATCGCTGGCGGGTCACGTTAACCATCAATAAGGGATATATCGTGAGAGATGGTAGCTTATCAGATAGGATAAGTGAAAGGGCGAAGCTATGTATATTGCCAGCAGACTTTATAGGAGATGATTTGGCAGTACGGTTTATAGGAGATGAGTTAAGTGAATTGGTACGTGTTTTTTGTGCGAACGGGTAGGGAAGAGAAGGTCAAACAGCTTATTAATGAGTGGCTGGATTCTGAAGTTTACAAACCATTTATACCACTCCAAGAGAGGCTCTTTAAAGTAGCAGGAACAGTAAAAAAAGAATTAGCTCCTTTGTTCCCAAGCTATGTATTTATCGAGTCGAATTTACCTGACTTGCAATTCCTGACAAGTACGAATTCAATGATTTACACTTCTAGTGATATCATTCGTTTATTGAGGTACTCGAAGTCAAAAGCTGCGATGAGAGATTGCGAGAGACAGGTGTTAGAGAGCTTATACAATGATAGCTATTGTATAGAATCATCCACTGGAATGATTGAAGGAGACAATATACGTATCATAAGTGGACCTCTTCAAGGAAGGAGCAGTATCGTTAAGAAGATAGACAGACATAAAAGGCAAGCAGTCATTCAGTTGGAATTTATGGGTGATATTAGGCTGGTGAATGTGGCTTTGGAAATTATCAGCAAGGTTTAAAATGGAGGAGTCGTGGGGAAATCAGTCTCCATGAGGAAGCTTTCAGAACCCTTAAGGGATTTGAAGGCCTTTTTTGATTTGGACTTCATAAGGGAGATATGTACATGGCCTCGTATGTGGAGCAACTCATGTTGAAGCGAGAAGATGCCGTGATGAAGGCTGCTGTCAGTTTTGTGTATGCGGATTATAATGCGGGCTCTCCCCTCGACCGGAATGTTTTTCATCTGGATGAGTGTAGTTACTTCGAGAGTCTGGAATTCCATCGGCGGAAATCCAACTTTCTGCTTGGCAGGCTAAGTGCAAAACAAGCAGCTTCGGTGCTGTTAAGCGAGCCTGACCTGCGCAACGTAAGCGTGAAGACAGGTGTTTTCGGCCAGCCCGTGCTGCGAGTCACTGGTGTTCCCAGCTACCAGGTGAGCATCACCCACTGCGACTCGATCGGGGCAGCAGTTGTTTTTCCGGAAGTGCATCCCATGGGCATTGATATTGAGAGAATTGATCCTAAGCGAAATAAGACAATCGAAAGCCAGTTGACGACGGGAGAAAAGGAAAGAATCTCTGCCGCGCGGGGAGTAGAGGAGTACTCCGTTTTATTGACGGTTTTTTGGACGGTAAAGGAGGCGCTTTCGAAAATATTGCGTACAGGTTTTACAACCTCGTTGCATGTACTTGAAATGAATGAGACCTTATTTGTGAATGAATACTTCCGAAGTACATTTTCACATTTTCCACAGTATGCTGCCCAGTCTTACCGGTTGGGTGACTATATCTGCACAATTGCAGCACCGAGGAGGACGGAATGGAGTATGAATACTTCTCAGTTGTATGACAAATTTAATTCGGTTTTTCATCCAATCTGTCTGCAGGTCGAAACATTTACAGAGGACATCTTTTGAAAGTTAATCATAGCCCAGCTTGATATCTATTTCTTGCAATGGAAATAGGAGGGGCTTGAATGCTTACTGAATATCAGGTTCGTTGAGTCTCAACCAATCTATTTTTTAGGAGGATACAAATATGCATAAGGAAGAAGTATTTGATATCGTTAAACGTTGTATTAGTGAAGTGCTTCCAGAATTGCAAGATCACATGTTCCAGTATGAAGATCGATTGGTGGATCTGGGTGCAGATTCGGTAGACCGGGCCGAAATTGTTAACAAGACGATGGAAGCATTATCTCTGAATATTCCGCGCGTCGAATTGTCTGGCGTCAAAAATATAGGAGAATTGACAGATGCGCTCTATGCAAAATTGTGAACAGCCTGAGCTAGTCGTAACGGGGATTGGCGTTTCTTCTGCGATTGGCCAGGGGAAGGCTGCCTTTTCCTCGGCGTTGTTCAAAGGGCAGCATGCTTTTGGCGTCATGCAGCGTCCCGGTAGGAGGGGAGAAGCTTCATTTATAGGTGCGGAACTTTCATCTCTGTCTTATCCGGAGACATTGTCCAAGCGGATGTTACGTACAGCATCATTTTCAGGGCAGGTGGCTATGGTTACCCTTCAAGAAGCCTGGGATGATGCCAAATTGGATAACGTCGACCCGAGCCGCATTGGATTGGTGGTTGGAGGCTCCAATTTTCAGCAACGGGAATTATTTCAGACCTATGAGACCTATCGGGAAAAAATGTGCTTTGTGCCGCCGACCTATGGGGTTTCCTTTATGGATACTGATTTGTGCGGACTATGTACCGAGCAGTTCGGTATTCAAGGGTTCGCATATACCGTTGGAGGCTCATCCGCGAGCGGGCAAGTCGCGATTATTCAAGCGATTGAGGCGGTTCAAGCGGGTCGTGTCGATGTTTGTATTGCAATGGGAGCATTGATGGATATTTCGTATATGGAATGCCAGGCGTTGCGATCCTTGGGAGCCATGGGAAGCGATCGATATGCCGATGAACCTGCAATGGCGTGTCGACCCTTTGATAAGATGCGAGACGGGTTCATATATGGGGAATCTTGCGGGGTTGTAGTCATAGAGCGGTCCGATTCTGCGGTGAGGCGTCAGGAGAAACCTTATGCCAAGCTTGCAGGATGGGATATGGGAATGGATCGCAACCGGAATCCCAATCCCTCCTGCGAAGGTGAGGTCCGAGTGATTAGAAGAACTTTGGAGAAAGCGAAGCTGCTACCAGAAGAGATTGATTATATTAATCCCCATGGGACAGGCTCGATTGTTGGAGACGAGATAGAGATAAAGGCATTACGTGATTGTAAATTGTCACATGCCTACATCAATGCAACCAAATCCATTATCGGTCATGGCTTGAGCGCGGCAGGGACTGTTGAAATGATTGCTACTTTATTGCAAATGAGGGATTCGAGGCTTCACCCAACCCGTAATTTGCAGGAGCCTATCGGAGTGGACTGCAACTGGGTGAAGAATGAGTCCATTCCAGCAGTTATTCACAATACCATGAATCTGAGTATGGGGTTCGGCGGAATCAATACGGCCATTTGTATGCAAAAATGTGAGTCGGGTATTTAAGAGAGGGGGACGATTATGGTTGTCGTGGGAATTGAGGCAATGAACGTTTTTGGTGGCTCGGCCTATCTGGATGTTATGCAATTAGCCCAACACAGGCAATTGGATCCTGCAAGATTTGAAAATTTATTAATGAAGGAAAAGGCAGTTGCCCTGCCTTATGAAGATCCGGTTACCTTCGGAGTTAATGCGGCAAAGCCGCTGGTGGACGCTCTTTCAGAGGCGGAAAAAAATCGAATTGAAATGCTTATCACCTGTACGGAATCAGGTATTGATTTTGGAAAGTCAATCAGTACATATATTCACCACTATTTGGGATTGAATCGGAATTGCAGATTATTCGAGCTTAAGCAAGCCTGCTATTCGGGTACAGCCGGATTCCAAATGGCGGTGAATTTTATTCTTTCCCAGGTCTCGCCAGGAGCAAAAGCGCTAGTCATTGCTACTGATATTTCACGATTCATTGCTGCTGAGGGAGGGGATGTCTTGAGTGAGGATTGGTCTTATGCTGAGCCAAGTGGAGGCGCAGGGGCCGTGGCAATGCTCATTAGTGAAAACCCTTATGTATTTCAAGTCGATGCCGGCGCTAATGGATATTACGGCTATGAGGTGATGGATACTTGCCGACCAGTTCCAGACAGTGAGGCTGGGGATGCAGATTTGTCTTTAATGTCCTATCTGGACTGTTGCGAGCAAGCATTTTTGGAATATCAAAAACGGGTGAAGGGTGTAAATTATAAAGATACCTTTCAGTATCTTGCCTTTCATACCCCATTTGGCGGAATGGTAAAAGGAGCGCATCGCACGATGATGCGAAGAACGACTCAAGCCAAACCTAATGAGATTGAGACAGATTATTTACAACGTGTAAAGCCTGGGTTGGCGTATTGCCAACGAGTCGGGAATATTATGGGAGCGACTTTGTACCTGTCTTTGGCAGGTACGATTGATCAGGGCACATTCGATTCTCCAAAGCGAATAGGCTGTTTTTCCTATGGGTCAGGCTGCTGCTCGGAATTTTATAGCGGGGTTGTGATGCCGCAAAGTCAGGAACATCTGCGGCGTTTTGATATCGAGCGTAATTTGGATGACCGCTATCAATTATCTATGGAAGAATATGAATCCTTGCTGAAAGGCAGTGGCGCCGTACGTTTTGGAACCCGTAACGCGAAGCTGGATTTTCAATTGATTCCTGGGGTAATAGCTTCCGGGAAAGGGAGACAGCGGTTGTATCTGGAAGAAATCTATGAATTTCACCGTAAATACAGGTGGGAATCATGAATTATCAGACGATCCAGGTTCGGTTTCAAGAGTCGATTTGTTATATACGGTTTTACAGGCCGGAGGCAAATAATACGATTAATAATACCCTTATCGAGGAGTGCTTGCATGTGCTTGCGCTGTGTGAGAAGTCGGTTACGATCGTAGTTTTGGAAGGTTTGCCGGAGGTGTTCTGTTTTGGAGCGGATTTTGAGGGAATGCGTGAAAACATGGCAATCGGACAAGAAGATGAACAGAGTCCAGAGCCTTTGTATGATCTGTGGATAAAACTGGCAACGGGGCCCTATATCACGATTTCTCATGTGCGAGGAAAGGCAAACGCTGGTGGTGTCGGATTTATTGCTGCCAGTGATATTGTGATAGCCGATCAGACGGCACAGTTCAGCTTGTCGGAATTGCTGTTCGGACTTTTTCCTGCTTGCGTTCTGCCATTTTTAGTCCGTAGGATTGGATTCCAAAAAGCACATTATTTAACACTGATGACGCAACCGGTTTTGGTTCAACAGGCCCATGTATGGGGATTGGTTGATGCATATGATGCTCAGAGCGAGACAGTGCTGCGCAAGCATTTATTACGCCTTAGACGTTTGAGCAAGAAGGGAATTTTACGCTACAAGCGCTTTATGGATGAACTCAACGATTTGCGTCAGTGTAAACCACTGGCATTGGCGTCCAATCAAGAGGTGTTTTCAGACCCTCAAAATCTTAAGGGCATTTTTCGGTATGTCGAAACGGGACAATTCCCGTGGACCGACTGAGGGGCGCTTACCACAAGAAGGGGATGCAGGGGGGAAGAAAATCATAATGTCACAATCTGTGGTTGAGCTACTTGAAATCGAGCGAGGCATTATTCAAGTGAAAATGCAAGATAGAATTCATAAAAATACATTTACGCTTGAAATGACCCACGGACTAAGACAAGCGTTCAAGGCGATCGAGGACGATTCAACCTGCAAAGTTGTAATTCTAACAGGATACGACAACTACTTTGCCACGGGTGGGACGCAAGAGGGATTGTTGGCCATACATGAAGGAGTCTCAAGATTTACCGATGAAAATATCTACTCTCTTGCATTGGGCTGCAAGGTCCCAGTTATAGCTGCCATGCAGGGGCATGCGGTAGGCGGGGGCTTTGTCATGGGGCTATTTTCTGATTTCGTAGTCCTAAGCAGGGAAAGTGTATACACGACTAATTTTATGAAATACGGATTCACACCGGGAATGGGAGCGACGTACATTATTCCCAAAAAACTAGGGTTCAGCTTAGGAGAAGAATTATTGTTGAATGGGGGCAATTACCGAGGCGCAGAACTGGAGAAAAGGGGAGTTCCGTTCCCGACCCTGCCTCGCAAAGAAGTAATGAACTATGTAATGGACCTTGCCCGGCAGCTAGCCGAGAAACCCAGATTTTCTTTAATCACGTTAAAGGATCATTTGGTTGGTCCACTCCGGGAGCAGCTCCCCAAAATCGTAGAACAAGAGCTGATCATGCATGAGAAGACCTTTCATCAAGCGGAGGTTAAAGAACGAATTATCAACTTGTTTGGAAAATAACCGAATTTATATACATGAGCTATGCAAATCGCGGTCTTGCAAGCTGCCGCGCTTGTATATCTCAATCCATAGAGATTCCGTTGAACGCCTTTGCGGTTGTTCATGCGAACCTGGCAACGAGTGTGAAAGAGGCATATTGTCCTGCTTATCACTCGTTTTTTCTTTGACTTAATTTTATCAGGCCACTTCAGTTAATGCTTTCAGGTTTGAACAGCAGCTCAAAATGGACAGGGTGGTACGCCTTTAGCTCATGTATATATAAATTTTGTGTTTTGAGGAGTTGGTGGAGAATGACGCGAAAACATGACCAAAGATGGAATCTTGATATTCCGATCGCTTCTTTTATTGAAACTTGCCGGCAATTTCCTGAAAAAGAGTTATTCACTTTTGAGAAAGAAGGTCAGAGTCCCCGACTTCTTACGGGAAATACACTGCTGCATCAAGTACAGACTATGGGCAATGTCCTTTTGAAAGAATTGAATGCGCAGGAGCGGGTGCTTCTTGTATTTCCACAGGGCCTGGAATATATCAGCAGCATGCTGGCATGTTTTTATACAAATATCGTGGCCATACCTACACCGATTACAGATTCGGAGCCGGATGAAAAAATCATTGAGAAGATGATGCCTATTTACAAGGATTCCCAGTCCGTGTGTATCATAACAAATACGGACTTCAAAGCATTTTTCCAAACACGACCGGAGTTTCGTTCGATCCGTATCCTGAATATTGATGAAATTTCTCAAGAGGACGCCGTTGATGTTGACATAAGGATGAGAATGCCAGCGCCGGAAGATGTTGCTCTTCTGATGTATACATCAGGCTCAACATCCTTACCAAAAGGTGTAATCGTCAGTCACAAATGCTTGATGAATCAGGCCAAGGCCGAGCAATGGAGAATTGACCGGAATAGCCGTGTTGTTTCCTGGATGCCGCAATTTCATGCATTTGGACTGCATAACAATATTTTAGTCCCGTTGCTGAACGGGGCATCGAGCGTTATTCTCCCGCCGGAAGGCTTCGCTAAAAATCCAGAACATTGGATTCAGATGATTGACAAGTATCAGGCTACCCATACGGCTGCGCCAAATTTTGCGTTCGATTACTGCTGCTCCACATTGGACATAGCTTCAATCAAGGAATATTCGCTTCACCATCTTCAAGCGATTATATGTGCAGGTGAGCCTATTCGTAAGGAAACTTACGAGAATTTCATCGATGCATTCCGGACTTTGGGGCTTCAAGAGGATATATTTTGTCCTCTCCTTGGCTTATCGGAGCTATGCCCTGTTGCCAGTATAAAGCCAGGACAGTCAATGAGGTTCCTTAATTTGGACATTCCTAGCCTGGAGCAAAGAAGAGTCCAATATACGGATGAGAAGAACAAATCGAAGTCCGTAGTCAGCTGCGGGGAGATCGAAGATCCGACACAAATACGGATTGTCCATCCTGAAAGTCATACACTATGCTCACCGGAGGAAATCGGAGAGATTTGGATTAAATCCGAACGGATGGCAGAGGGGTATTTAAACAGGAAGGAAGAAACAAGTAGCACTTTTGAGGCAGCCCTTTCCAATACAAAAGAGGGCGTTTTTTTTCGTACAGGCGATCTTGGTTTCATTGCGGACAATCATGTCTATGTCATCGGCAGAGAGAAGGAAGTCATCATCATTCACGGCAAAAATCATCATCCTGTCGACATTGAATGGACCATCAAAAAAAATATGCCGGAGTTGACCTTGCCCATCGCAGTATTTTCCTCTGAAATGA
Organism: Paenibacillus sp. 1-18; assembly: GCF_000520755.1. Taxonomy (NCBI): domain Bacteria; kingdom Bacillati; phylum Bacillota; class Bacilli; order Caryophanales; family Paenibacillaceae; genus Paenibacillus; species Paenibacillus sp. 1-18. The sequence continues at coordinate 5,791 of NZ_ASSB01000194.1, read as the reverse complement.
ATGGCCAGGAAAAGGTAATCGTTATACAGGAAATCGAAACGCCTCTTCAAGAGCAGGAATATAAACGGCTGGTCGAAAGCATACTGAATGCCGTATCCGAGACGCATCAACTTGAGATCTACGATATCTTTTTGCTGCATAAGGGGAGTATCCCCAAGACAGGGAGCGGAAAAATCCAAAGAAAGATCTGCCGTAGTGCCTATATCAAGCAAGAGCTTCAAGCACTTTATCAATATCGGAGTGCATCCTCAACATCACGCTCGAATATCATAAATGCCGTTCCGCTGGTACAGTCGAAGATTCAGGAGTATATGGTGCAATTTTTGTGTCGGGAACTGAATCTTGAGCACGGGAAAATGGATTTGAATAAAAATCTTCACGGCTATGGCATCGATTCCATTCTTATCATGAAGCTTATACGCGGCCTTGAGAAGTCCTATCCGATCAAGGTTAAAGCAAGAGAAATTTTAGAGAACCCCACGATTCAACTATTATCGGCTTATTTAGCCCAAAAGGTTGAGGCAGATAAATCCGTTGTAGAGGTCAAGACTGAGACAATCCCGCACAGCTTCCGAAGGAATCCGCTTTCCGAAGTTCAGAAAGGGTTGTGGCTATTACATAAAATCTCTCCTGAAATGAATGCCTACAATGTACCGATATGTCTCCGGTTTAATACGAAAATTGAGATAGAGAGTGTTCAACAGGCTTTTTATATCGTTTTAGAACAGCACCCCATTCTAAAAAGTGTGATTGAAGAGGAAAATGGGAACCCTTATCAAAACTTTCAGCCCACGCAGCCGCTTCATGTGTATGTAGAGGATATTTCAACCTTGGAAGAGGAAGAAATAATTCCCTTCATTAGGAATAAGGCAAAGCAGCCATTCGTACTGGAACAGGACCCTTTGATGCGTGTTTATCTCATGTCCAGATCCGAACAGGAGCATTTTATACTGGTTGTCATCCACCATATTATTTTTGATGGAAGCTCTTTCGTCATTTTTATTCAAAGCTTTTTGGATGCATATAAGGATTTGGTACAGGGAAAAAGACCGGCAGTGTTACCACCCGCAGAAAGCTATAGCGATTTTGTTGAATGGGAGCAAACGATGTTAGCAAGTGCTGAAGGGGAGAAGTATCGTTCCTATTGGAAGCAACAGCTTTCAGGTGCTTTACCAACCCTTGAGCTTCCGTATGACCGCTCTGGTTTTCTAGTTCCAAGCGTGGAAGCACAAACCTACACCAAGCGGCTTCCGCTTGAATGGGTCAGACGGGTAAAATCTTTTGCCCAAGCACAATATACGAGCTTGTCTACAGTCTTGTTAAGTATGTATATGGTATTGCTTAACCAGTATTCGGAGCAGGAAGATATCATTGTTGGAATGCCAGTCATGGTGCGCCCGGAGCAGCGTTTTGATCAGTTAATCGGTTATTTTGTCAATATGCTTCCGATCCGGAGCCGGATGTCGGCAACAGAGACATTCCTGGATTTCATGAAAAAATTGCAGACGACAGTAGCTGATGGAATGGACCATGCCTCGTATCCTTTTCCGGCACTGGTCCGAGAATTGAATGTGCCGCGTACGCAGACGAGCTCGCCTGTTTTTCAAGCGACCTTTTCTTATCAAAATTTCCTTCAAACTTCAAGCTTTCAGCAGCTTTGCAAGTCGTATAAAAATATCTTTTTCGTCGAATGGGTTGAAGACATTCACCAGGAGGGTGAATATGAGCTGGTATTGGAACTGCAGGAGCAGGAAGAGGAAATGGTACTCAATATCAAATACCGCTCCAATTTGTTCGATGATACAACCATCGTGCAGATGGCAGAGCGTTACATCGGATTAGCGGAAGCGATTATGAACCATCCCACTTGGGCCTTGGAGGAGCATTCATTACTTTTACAAGAGGAAAAGGACATCATCCTCCATGACTGGAATGCGACTGAAGCAAGTTATCCCGACAAATGCCTACCTGAATTATTTGCAAAGCAGGCAAGAAAAACGCCTGAAGCTATTGCAGTCGTATATGAGGGCGAATCGCTTACCTATCGGGAACTAAAAGAAAAGAGCACTTTGCTGGCCCTATATTTGCAGAAACATGGTGTAACCCCCGACACGCTTGTAGGGATTTGCATGGAACGATCTATCGATATGGTGATTGGGCTGCTGGGAATCCTTATGGCGGGTGGAGCCTACGTGCCGCTCGACCCGGACTATCCGGAAGACCGATTGGAGTATATGCTTCAGGATTCCAATGCTTCACTTGTCATTACGCAATCAGGATTGTTGGAGAAAGTGTCCCGCCTGGCAGGGAGTAATGTTAGCTGCATTGTCCTTGATAAAGATTGGGATCATCTGAAAAGTGATGTGAAGGCCAGAAAGACACTCAAACGGGAAGTACAGCCTCACCATTTGGCATATGTGATATATACCTCTGGAAGTACGGGGAAACCCAAGGGGGTTATGATCCCGCATAAAGCGTTGACCAACTTTCTGATCTCCATGGGAGAGAAGCCCGGCTTAACAGAGCAGGACAAACTACTTGCAGTCACAACGTATTGCTTTGATATTGCGGGGCTGGAATTATATCTGCCTTTGATTAAAGGTGCCGAATGCTATATTTGCAGCTCTAAAAACACAAAGGATGCCGAAAGACTTAAGCAGGAAATTCAAAGAATACAACCGACAATCATGCAAGCGACTCCTGTTACTTGGACCATGCTTTTTCAAGCCGGGTGGAAAAACGAAGAGAACATGAAAGTTCTCTGCGGTGGGGAAGCACTTTCGGAAACGTTGAAATCTTATTTTGTTCATAACAACTGTGATGCATGGAATATGTTCGGTCCGACGGAAACGACCATTTGGTCCACAATGCAAACGATTGCCGCAGACAAGCCTGTTACGATCGGTAAGCCTATCGCAAACACCCAGATTTACATTTTGGACAAACGCCTCAGACCTGTGCCTGTAGGGCTCCCGGGCGAGCTTTTCATTTCCGGCAGCGGCTTGGCCAGAGGCTATTGGAACCAGCCGGTGCTTACGGCTGAAAAGTTCATAGACAACCCATTCAATCCAGGAACAAAGCTCTACAGAACCGGAGATTTATGCAGGTGGCTTTCGGACGGCTCTATTGAGTATGTGAGGCGAATGGATTATCAAGTGAAAATCCGCGGGTTTCGGATTGAGCTGAGTGAAGTGGAAAGTCAGGTCAGAGCATATCCGGGAATGAATGAATGTGTGGTGGTTGCCAAGGAACAGGGGGGGCACAAGCAGCTTGTTGCCTACTGTTTACTAAACAATTCCGAGGCTGGAAAGTCCCGCTTTGACCCGAAAGAAGTACGAGATTATTTAAAAGCGTTTTTGCCCTATTATATGATACCGGCATTTTTTATCGAACTAGACAAGCTGCCTTTGACTCCAAATGGGAAAATAGATCGGAAAGAATTAATGAATCGCAGAATCGGATTGGCGACAACAGCAAGGAAAATCCATTTACCACAATCGGATGTTGAACATAAGGTTCTAACCATATGGAAAAAGCTTCTGGATGTTGACGATCTAAGTACGGATGATGCTTTCTTTGACGTAGGCGGAAATTCTTTTTCGGCAGCAGAGATGATTGGAACGATCAACGAAATGCTGGGTTGCGATATTTCGGTGACCGCACTGTTCAAGTATCCGACAGTTAAGGAGCTCAGTGCTTACATTACAGAAGCAAAAAGCGAGGAGGTTGCTTTTGCATCGGAAGAACCAGATACACCAGAACAATCAGACACAGATGAAAATACAGCCTTGCCGGAAATGGATTCGGGCGAAGATGACCGCAAGCCACCATACCCGGATTATTTTGAGGATAGTATCGCAATTATAGGAATTTCATGCTATTTTCCGGGGGCCAAAAACCATGCTGAGTTTTGGAGCAATTTGCGGGCAGGGGTTGAGAGTGTCCGCTTCTTTTCCGAGGAAGAACTGGCTGGATTAGGGCTGGAAAAGGAAATCGTCGGGAATCCAGGCTATGTTGCCGGACGAAGCGCGATTGAGGGGAAAGAGTTTTTTGACCCTGAGTTTTTCAACTTTTCACAGAAAAATGCAGAGTTTATGGATCCTCAGATGAAATTGCTGTTACAGCATTCATGGAAAGCTGTTGAGGATGCTGGCTATGTTTCCAAAGAAATTCCTGACACCAGTGTGTTTATGTCGGCAAGCAGCAGCTTCTATCAAGCATATATTCCCAATTTGGCATCGCAATCGCCTAATGTCCTGAAGAACGCGGATGAATATGTAACCTGGATTTTAGCACAGGGTGGGACAATTCCTACCATGATCTCTCATAAATTGGGATTTAAAGGTCCGAGTCTGTTTGTGCATTCGAACTGTTCTTCCTCATTAGTGGGGTTGCGTCTAGCTTCGCAAAGCCTGCTATCCGGCGAAGCAAAATACGCTTTGGTCGGAGCCTCAACGATCTTTCCATTTACCAGTGTAGGCTATGTGCATCAACCCGGCTTGAATTTTTCCAGTGATGGACATGTTAAAGCTTTTGATGCGTCGGCCGATGGAATGATTGGCGGAGAAGGGGTTGGGGTTGTTCTACTGAAGAAAGCGCCGGATGCGGTTAGAGACGGTGACCATATTTATGCGCTTTTACGGGGAGTAGGTGTGAACAACGATGGGGCCGACAAATTAGGGTTTTATGCTCCAAGTGTCAAAGGTCAGGCTGAGGTTATTCAGAAGACGTTAGAATCAACCCGAATTCATCCCGAATCCATCAGTTATATCGAGACGCATGGAACCGGAACAAAACTGGGGGACCCTGTTGAATTTGCTGCCTTAAACGAGACATACAGGCAGTATACAACCCAAAAACAATTTTGCGGTATTGGGTCGGTCAAAACCAATATCGGGCATCTGGATACCGCAGCAGGTTTGGCGGGGTGCATTAAAGTTGCTTTAAGCTTATACCATAACGAGATTCCGCCTACGATTAATTACGAAAAACCGAATTCCGAACTCAATTTGCCCGATTCACCCTTTTATGTTGTTGATAGCCTCCAAAAATGGGAGCACGCGTCGACTCCTCACCGGGCGGCGCTAAGCTCCTTTGGAATAGGCGGAACTAACGCTCATGCTATTTTCGAGCAATTCGTATCCAATGCTGAATCAGAGCGCTTGAATTCCAGCTTTGTGAACGATGCTGCTGTCTATCTGATTCCATTATCTGCAAGAAATCATCATCGGCTAGAAGCGTATGCGCAAGAACTTTCAGCTTTCTTGGCAGCTTGTCAAGAAGTCAATTTGTCGGATGTATCCTTTACACTGCAAGCAGGACGAATGGCAATGAGAAATCGAGTAGCCTTTATCGTCAAAAATACAAGCGAGCTGGTGCAAAAACTGGAATTGTTCGCGAATGGACAAGAACATATCGAGAATTGCTGGCGGGGAGAAAACAATCAGTTAAAAGATTCAGTGCAATTATTTGAACAGGAAGAAATTTTTAAGGAATTAGTGAGCAAGTGGATTTCAACTCGTGAAATGAACAAGCTGGCAGAGTTGTGGGCCAAAGGCTTCCATATAGATTGGCGATTATTATATGACGATATCAAACCGAAAAGGGCAAGTCTCCCTACGTATCCTTTTGCTCAGGAGCGCTGTTGGGCTCCGGAGATTGAGGCCGGAGCAGCCAGAGCAAAAACAGCAAGAGCCGAAGCAGCGGAAGCGCCTGCGGTTGCCGTTAGCCGTACACTGCTATTTGAGCCTGCCTGGAGAGAGCAGGATGTACCGCTGGAAGCCGAAGCCCT
>NZ_ASSB01000193.1:0-466 GCF_000520755.1 Paenibacillus sp. 1-18 | reverse complement strand
ACTAACCACTCCCCTTAACCTTCCAGCACCGGGCAGGCGTCAGCCCGTATACTTCGCCTTGCGGCTTCGCACAGACCTGTGTTTTTGCTAAACAGTCGCTTGGGCCTTTTCACTGCGGCCCCCTCGGGCTATTCACCCTACCGAGGCACCCCTTCTCCCGAAGTTACGGGGTCATTTTGCCGAGTTCCTTAACGAGAGTTCTTCCGCGCGCCTTAGAATTCTCTTCTCGCCTACCTGTGTCGGTTTGCGGTACGGGCACCTTCTCCTGGCTAGAGGCTTTTCTTGGCAGTCTGAGATCATGACCTTCGCTACTACAATTTTCGCTCCCCATCACAGCCCAGCCTTACGATGTGCGGATTTGCCTACACACCAGCCTCACTGCTTAGACGGACATCCATCAGTCCGCGTCACTACCCTACTGCGTCACCCCATCGCTCATAACGGATTACGGTGGTACAGGAATTTC
>NZ_ASSB01000192.1:0-3723 GCF_000520755.1 Paenibacillus sp. 1-18 | reverse complement strand
TGATACCCTGCTGGCATACGCTGGTGGGGTATTTTTGTTTACCTAGAAGTCCATTCCCTAAACAATGCCTCGCATAACCTGTGGAGTAACAAGGGAGGCGTCACGTGTGAGGGGAATTGAAAGAGGTTGCGGAAATACTGACGGGAAAGTTTGGAATTCGATAACAGTTATCTTGGCACTGTTTATTTTGTTGGTAATTATCTTGACATTAATTCTTTTATAAAGATTTTTAGGCTCTATCGGTTTATCCGATAAGAGCCTTTGTTTTGTCTACCAATATGCCCTGTCATAGAACGTATTTATACATATATTAAGGTGTACAACAAGTAAGGGAGGTTAAAGCCATGGGTGCATATGCAGGTGCAGGTGCAGGTTCATGCGGCGGGGGTATGTGGACATCTACAGCGGCAATATTGGTGCTCTTTATCCTGTTGGTTATCATTACTAAATCACTTTGGGTTTGATTTCGTGAAGAACTAAACACTCGAATAACAAAAAGCCCAGCCAACCTTAAATGGTCGGCTGGGAAATATTTTTAGGCTCTTTTCGTAAAGACTGTTGCTATGAAAGGGAGCAATGCCTTTGCCCTGCTGAAAACATTAGTGTTTTCTCTTTTTAACATTTACGTTGAACAGATTGGCAGCCAGCGCATTGCCTTGTGCACGTGCAGACGCTTTTTGTTTTGACCGGATCGAAATGCTATTTCTTTTTACATGGTGTTTTCTTCTACTCATGGAAATCACCTCCTTTCATAAGAAATGAAGATGCGGATGGTCTTAGTGGTGCTTTTTGCGTTTGGATATTTTGATGTTCAGTGCATTGGTTGCCAGCGCATTACCATTTCTTGTTCTGGCATTTGCAGCCTGAAAAATTTTAACGACCAAGAATTTGTTTTTACCGACACGATGTTTGAACGTTTTTACTCTTGTTTTGATCATCTGCATACCCCCTCTGCTAAGGTTTACTTTATTTATATGTCAGTGGCGATAGCGATGTATAAGCATGAATCTATTAACAGCAAAAAGAAACTATTACCTAATAGATAGATTTCCTTGTCCCATATAAACCATATTAAACTCAACATATCGTCATATTAGAAGGCTCTGGTTGTGATCAGAAGATCGTTATGCCAATGGGAGATGCAGACAGAAACTTTATAGAATATTAAAACACCGGATTGCTCCGGAGTTTTTTTATTGAAGGATTTTTTAAATTATTCACCGAATACCTATCCTGAGGTGATCAGCATGAACCATACATATAAAGTGTTAAAGTCGGATATAGAACTATTTGCAGCTGCATTAAGCCAGGTAAGAGTATATGTAGTCCAGCCGCTAAGTGAGGATATGATAGAGGTTGTGGACTATGGCGGAGCGATTGAGAAGATAACGCCGGAATCCATCAAGATTAACGGATCTTATTTCTTCCGTAAGCAGTTTGAATTTAGAGTAGATGTGAAAAAGGACTCCGCTGGTATGTAACCAGTATGGAGTCCTGTGTTGTTTATTTAGTTGAATACTCGCTAACATCAAACGTAAGAATCTTATTGAATATTACATAGTCCTTCCGGTTACTGAATGGTCCTTTGTTGTTATTGTGCTTATCGATGGCAAAGAATGAAGGGCCTCTGCCAGCATCTTTAGCGTCATACCAAGCGATGAAGGCGTTCAATTCTTTTTTACTTAGATCGAATTCTTTATCAAATCCATTATCCATTGTTACAGTCAAAATAGCGCGGTCACCAGTTGTTTGCGATGACCCATCTGTATCCGATGATCCAGGCTTTGTAGATGGGTCAGGTGTTGTAGATGGATCAGGCTTTGTAGATGGGTCAGGTGTTGTAGACGGATCGGGCTTTGTAGATGGATCAGGAGTTGTAGATGTACCCGATTCTTGGTAAGGCAAAAATCCTTCAGGTACTGGATATTTAAAATCACTAGCCCCGAAATTAGCCGTAAATATAGTAGGGCCGTCTAATAGACCATTTCTTATCAATGGATGTATAGGAGTACCGACTAAAGAAGGGGTATACTTTGAAACACCCTGTGATATTCCGTTGTTGTAAAAGGTTATTGTATTATTCTCTAAATCTAAAGCAACCGATATAACATCATTTGCCTTGAAAGCTTTCCCATAATCGTATTGACCAGTACCAAAGGAAGGGCTTGTGGGACCATAATTCCGCCCAGTGTTACTCTCGTAACTGATTTGTTTTTTCTTGTCTGAACTAGCGATTCCTATATTCCCAATTCCTTTATCAAGAGTTACTTCCCAATACCATTTCCCTGAGCTCTTTCCTACATTAGCAATATCGGCTTGATTCCATTGAGGAATTGTTTTTGTTAGAGTTGCATCTGACCAAGTTACATTGACAGTTTCTGCTTTTGTAACTGTAGGGAACAAAGAAAATACCGAAACTCCAATGAGAAGGGCTAACATTATTGTTCCTAGTTTTTTGAATATAATATTTTTCATGACTTCCTCCTAAGATATATGTAATAACAACTGAATTATAGAACTGAATTAAAGGAATGTCTAAACATTAATGTCTATATATTCAAAATAAAGTTTAATAGTGGATTTAAATTTTTACTCTCTAGTACATCATAACTAAAAGATCTTTTTTGTTTTGTGACAACATATGCGATACTTCGACATGACCCTCCAATTAGTATAGAGAAGATTTAAATACTATGGAGGTGTCGTATGATAAAAGGAATCGTAAGAGGATTAGTTGTATTTTTACTAGCTGCTATTTTTTCCTTTCAAGGCGTCTATGCTGAGCCGGCAGCAATCAGTCAACAAGCAGCAGCTGAGTATACATTGGAGTTTCCAAGCTCACGTTATCCTGAAACTGGTGCACACATTAGGGATGCAATAGCAGCCGGACGTTCTGCCATTTGCACGATTGACCGGGACGGGGCTGAGGAAAATCGCAAGGAATCGCTCAAGGGCTATCCAACTAAAAAAGGATATGACCGCGATGAGTGGCCAATGGCAATGTGCTCCGAAGGCGGAGAGGGTGCTGATATTAGATACATAAGTCCAAAGGATAATCGTGGAGCCGGAAGCTGGGTAAGTCATCAGCTAGATAAGTATAAGGATGGCACGAAAGTTGAATTTATTGTTAAATAGAAAACAATCCCGCCGACCAATTAAGGTTAGCAAAGCTTTTTATTTCCCCCATTTGAATATTGCATGACATATATTACAAAAAGTTATTGACAGCTGTTAAATTATGGACAACAATAGAATACAATAATATAAAAGTTTTGGAATTTCTGTATGAAAGGTGGATATGACATGAAGCATACACCTACGATTCGGGCAGAATTAGACGGATATTTAAAACAAGAAGGTTTGAGTCTAACGCAATTTGGGCAAATTGCAGGCATGAATAGGGGAGCGGTAAGTGCTATTGTGTCAGGAAATAAGCCTATGTCCATTAACCAGCTTGACCTAATTACGGAGGCTATGGGTTTACCGGAAGGCCACTTTTACGACTTGTTTATAGATAACTACATCATCGACTTACAACCGAATATGAGGCGGATCGAGCCATTTTTGTATCGCTGTGCGGAGTTGGACAAGTTAGATGCGATCCGTCGAGTGGTGGGAGCTATTATGGACAATCTACTCTATTCACCCAAACTATTCGAGATTGCGGAGAACTTATTCGCACAGGGACGACATGCTGCGGCGCTACTGCTCTATGAGAATGTG
>NZ_ASSB01000191.1:0-483 GCF_000520755.1 Paenibacillus sp. 1-18 | reverse complement strand
GTCCACACCAGGCAACGGTTTGCCACAGCCTTGCGGACACTCCAGCGTCCCCAGCGTAACGTTGCCCAATTCAGAAAGGCCGTAACCATTCAGCAAGGGCTGTCCAAATATGTTGTTAAATTTTTCTTCGAGGTCTTGGGTAAGTGGGGAACCGCCTACGCACCACATGCGTACTGGAGATTCCTTTACCATTTCCAGTTGTTCGGGTTTACGGTTTAACATACGCAACAAGGTGTAAAAAGCCGAGGGGTTAGCATCTACGACCGTCGCCCGGTCTTTCGTAATACTTGCAATGACGCTCCAGAGGTTTTTAGGATTGCAGATGATGAGAGAACATGAGGTTAACCACCAGGAGAAAATAAGTGAAATACCATAGAAGTGAGAAAACGGTACAACGGGGAGCATATGGTCAGACGGCAGGTAGTTCATGGCGTGTATGGAATGTCTGATATTGTCCATGAAAGCAGATCCAGCCTTCACGAT
>NZ_ASSB01000190.1:0-21899 GCF_000520755.1 Paenibacillus sp. 1-18 | reverse complement strand
GGTTCAGTGTAAGTGAGGATAGATTAAAAGTTGAAAAGAAATATCTACCCCCATTGGGCAAACACTTTATTGGGATTATTACTGCTATGTTAAATCACATCCGGTTGATACATGGAATAAGCCAACTGCCATTCTTTATGGTTCTGAAGATGACTTGTGTGAACATGATGTCATATCTACGTTTGCAAGTCGATTTCATTGCCAGCTAAAAGTGATGGAACATGGACAGCATTATTTTCACACCACAGAGCAATTGCAGTTTTATAGGCAGTGGTTGAAAGAACATGTAACCGCACAATAAGCATAATGGGAAGTAAGGAGTTGATCTCCCTGCTTCCCATTTTAACTGGTGAAAAAACAGTGGAGGAAATGCCTGTTAGTAAGTTGCTTTAACCGACTTCTATTGATAACGACGCAAGAAGCCATCAACTAATTGGGCATTGGTCATCTGGATTACGGACTGATTTTCCAATTCCTCGGCCATATCATCATCCGTCATGGACACGAAAAAGGTAATATTTTCTTTGGATTGGCCGAATTGAGTAAAAAATACCTCGTCGGTTTCTTTAACTACCTTGGTCATAATTTTTATCATTTCATCTTTATAGTCCAACACATTGTCAGTTGCATACAGAAATTTGCTAATATGATTAAGGTGTGTTGTATCGCCATATTGATATTCGCTTAATCCCCATCTGTAATAAATTTCATCTTCCTTACTGTTGCACAGGTCTTGGGCTTTCATGTTTGTGATATGTCTAACTAGTGATTCCTCTGTATTAACAGCTAGAAACAAGGTGACAAAATCGCTGTCTGTGCCAAACGCGCATGCGTAAACCTTCTCATCCTTCACTTCTTCCAGTATGCTTTTAAGATCATCCAGAAATCCTGTTCTAAATCTTTCCTCAAATTCATTCAGAAAATTGCTCATCTGATTCGTATACTCCTTTATGAGATTTATATTTTTATATTGTACATCATTAGCTCGACTCGGTTTTAGAAATTCTTACAATTGGTTCGAAAAGGTTGCTATTTATAGTGTTATATTGTTTACTGAGGTGTTTGTTATGGAAGGTAAAAAATTTGTTCTTTTGCTTTTACTTTTTTGCTTGTTGGGCATTGTAGGGCTAGTTGCTTTAATTTTCGGTTTTATGTGGTTAGCATTCATGGATAGTGTATAAAATCAGCTACCTATCAACCCAAATGCTAATCGCTTGCTTTTGGTCGATATTATTTGCTGGTTCCAGGTGAATAGAAGTTATGCTATACTTGCGAGGTAAAAGGGGGTGCCTACTGATGGAGAATCTGTTAGGATTGTCTGTGACTTCTTACACTCATGCAAAGCCAATTATTGGAAAAGCGTTACTTTGTGTGGGGCGAAATCTTTTTTAACGCTGAACAAGCTTTTTTAATCTTACTGGCTTTGCACCTTATTTTAAACAATCAGAATAAGGGGCGAGTATAATTGAGATATACGAATGCTACAAAAGTTTTACCCCAAAAACTAATTACGGAAATCCAAAAATATGTTCAGGGAGAGACTCTGTATATCCCTAAGCCAAAAACGGAATATATGGATTGGGGCAGTTTGAGTGGGGGGAGAAGGCTGCTCGAACAGCGAAATGCCGCAATCAGAAATGCTTTTCAAAATAGCAGCAGTATCGAGCAATTAGCCAAGGAGTTTTTCCTCTCTACCGAAACCATTAAGAAAATTGTTTATTCACATAAAAAGTAGGATGGCGTGCTAAGACGTGACCGGATGATGGCGGTGTAACCAATCCGGTCACGTCTTTTTGTTTAGCAAAAGATTTGATTCCACTGCCAATAGACAAAGCCATCGTTGACCTAATTGGTGGTTGTCGTTTCAACTTCGTGTTATCTCCCACATCCAGATTCCAAAAAATTCTGCTCGTTCTCCCCGATAATCCAACAGGTCAATTCTATTACAAAGACTGTACTTCATTTTTTCATAAACGTTTTTATGCCAAAAATGATTCTAAATCGTTGTTTTCATTTATAAAGTTTATTTTAATCTTTAAAATATGAATATAAACAACAGCAACAATGAATTTGGATGGGGACCATTTCTGAATAATGAAAGAATATATGTATGGATAAATGGTCTTTAAAACAAGAAAGTGAGGGAACGACTACTATGGGGGAGCAAAAAAGTAGAAGTAGACATCTGATTGATCCAGAAATTATCAGTGCAGTTGATTTAATACCAACAACCGATCTTACCGAATCTACACTAATGGAAGCACGTAAAAATCAATCTCAAATGATGCAACAAATAGATGTAACGCAGATGTTCCCTGTTACATTAGAAAAAAAGGTTGTGCCAAGTTATTTTAGTGGTCCAGATATTCAAATAGAAATCATTAAGCCCAAACAATCAAAGCATCATAAGATGCCTCTATATTATTCGATACACGGAGGCGGGATGGTCTTAGGAAGTCCAGTCGTGGATCGTCCTGCTAATGCATCTCTTGCTGCACAACATGGTTTCTGTTGTGTATCTGTGTACTATCGCCTGGCACCGGAGCATGTACAGCCAAGTCAGTTACAGGATTGTTATTCGGGGCTAAAATGGTGTATTGAGCATGCGGAAGAGTTAGGGATAGATATTCAGAAAGTTGCCGTTGGGGGCAGCAGCGCTGGCGGTGGTTTGGCGGCTGGCCTAGCCTTGTACATTCGTGATCAGAAGGAATTCGAAATCCATCATCTAAGATTAATGAGGCCCATGCTAGATGATCGCACAAGTATCGCACCAGAGCATCCATACGCAGGAGAGTTTATTTGGACAAAACAAAGTAATTATTTTGGCTGGAAATCTATATTGGGGGATGAACCGGGTCAGGAGGAGATAAGTGAGTATTATGTGCCGGCCCGTGCTAAGTCATTGGCCGGGTTACCACCGACTTATATAAATATAGGTACCATTGATTTATTCATTGATGAAGCCTTATTTTTTGCAAAACAACTGGCCTTTGATGGTGTCTTAGTGGAATTACATGTCTATCCCGGGTACCATCATATGTCTCCTGCGTTTCCGGATGCACATTTTTCAAAAGAAGGGGCCAGAACAAGTGAATACGCCTTACTGAAAGCTCTGGAGATATTTGATATAAATTCTAATGAGTATAATGCTAAACGCTAATGAGGTACGACTGCAGCAAATAAAGCACTGTTGGAGAATATCCATCAGTGCTTTTTCATACCTATTTATGATCTGAATAAACAATTTATTGATAGACTCGGTTGAGAGTCATCAGTTTAGCGGCGTCCAGCCTTCAAGGCGATTGCGTTAAAAACCCAAGTTGATCGTGCTGGTTGAGTCGGTAAGGGGATGATATTATCTTTTTTCATTCCTTCCGACTTTTACCACCTATTTAGGGTAAAATAATACCGAGTATAAAATCCAACTACGGAAGTGGTGATGCCCCATGTCAACGAGCAGCAAACCGAATAGATTAGCCAAGGAAAAATCACCGTATTTGTTACAACATGCCCACAATCCGGTAAACTGGTTCCCTTGGTCAGATGAGGCTTTTGAAATTGCTAAGCGTGATAACAAGCCTATTTTCTTATCTATTGGCTATTCAACTTGTCATTGGTGTCATGTAATGGAGAGAGAATCTTTCGAAGATGAAGAGGTTGCAGAGATTTTAAATCGGGACTATGTATCCATTAAGGTGGATCGGGAGGAACGTCCAGATGTGGATCATATTTATATGTCCATCTGCCAGACGATGACCGGGCATGGGGGCTGGCCGCTGACGATACTGATGACACCGGATCAGAAGCCTTTTTTTGCGGGTACGTATTTACCCAAGGAGCAAAAATTTGGCCGCGTTGGTCTGTTGGAATTGTTGGACAAGGTGGGAACCCGCTGGAAGGAGCAGCACGAAGAGCTTGTGGAGCTGAGTGAGCAAGTGCTGACAGAGCATGAACGGCAGGACATGCTTGCAGGATATCGCGGTGAATTGGATGAACAGAGTTTGAATAAAGCCTTCCATCAATACAGCCACACCTTCGACAAGGAATATGGCGGCTTTGGAGAAGCACCCAAGTTTCCCTCTCCGCATAACTTGTCCTTTTTGCTGCGATATGCACAGCACACTGGAAATCAGCAGGCACTGGAAATGGCAGAGAAGACGCTGGATGCAATGTATCGGGGTGGAATTTACGACCATGTGGGCATGGGGTTTTCACGGTATGCAGTAGATGAGAAGTGGTTAGTGCCGCATTTTGAAAAAATGCTGTACGATAATGCACTGCTTGCTATTGCTTATATAGAGGCTTGGCAAATGACGGGCAAGGAGCTGTATCGGCAGATTGCAGAACAAATTTTTACATATATTTCAAGGGACATGACGGATGCGGGGGGAGCCTTCTATTCGGCGGAGGATGCCGATTCCGAAGGAGAAGAAGGCAGGTTCTACGTCTGGAACGAGACTGAAATAAGGGCAGTACTGGGTGATCGGGATGCTGCATTTTTTAACGATTTATACGGGATTACGCCGTATGGTAATTTTGAAGGACATAATATCCCCAATCTGATCGATATCAATCTGGAGGCTTACGGGAATAAGCATGACCTGACTAAACAAGAGTTAGAAGACCGGGTACGTGAGCTGCGAGAGAAGCTGTTTGTCGCCAGAGAAAAGCGGGTTCATCCTCACAAGGATGACAAAATTTTGACCTCGTGGAATGGGCTGATGATCGCTGCTTTGGCCAAGGCAGGACAGGCTTTTGGAGACGTCACTTATACGGAACAGGCACAGAAGGCGGAGTCGTTCCTGTGGAGCCACCTGAGACGGGCAGACGGGCGACTGCTGGCGCGTTATCGGGATGGTGAAGCGGCTTATCCTGGCTATCTGGATGACTATGCTTTTTATGTGTGGGGCTTGATCGAACTGTATCAGGCGACCTTTGAAGTACAATATCTGCAACGGGCGCTGACATTAAACCAGGATATGATTCATCTATTTTGGGATGAGGAGCGACATGGTTTGTTCTTTTATGGAAAGGATAGTGAGCAACTCATTGCCCAGCCTAAGGAAATCTACGACGGTGCGATCCCGTCCGGCAATAGCATTGCGGCCCACAATTTTGTAAGGCTGGCACGGTTGACGGGTGAATCCCGATTGGAGGACTATGCAGCGAAGCAGTTCAAGGCTTTTGGCGGCATGGTTTCTCATTATCCGCCAGGATATTCGGCATTGTTAAGCTCGTTGTTGTACGCGACCGGAACGACGAAGGAGATTGTGATTGTAGGCCAGCGCGACGACCCGCAAATGCTCCAATTCATACGGGCGATTCAAGCTGGATTCAGGCCGAATACAGTGGTGATTGTGAAGGATGAAGGGCAGCCGGCAATCGCAGACATAGTCCCTTATATCCGTGATTACACGCTCGTCAATGGTAAACCGGCTGTATATGTGTGCGAGCATTTTGCCTGCCAAGCACCTGTGGTTACTCTCGACGACCTTAAGGCTTTACTGAATTGAATAGCCTATCTTAAACAAACTTGATCCCCTTGGGGTAGCAAGCATATGGTGATTTTCGAACAATGACCTTATGCATGCCACCTTCAAGGGGATTATTTCATGTTTGGAGGTAGGTCTAGTGAATTGAAACTAACATTTTCTTAACATGTTCAGTGCATTTTTTTTAATATTTTTTAGGTATATTACATTAAGGAATCGGTTCCAAGGAGCCTTGCCGCATTCATAACTAAGTACATATACCTATGCAACGGGAAAGAGGATTTGTCGAGTGGATAATTAGCAGTTCACATTATGCAAGCAAACCAAGTGATGAAATGGAGATGTTGACTGATGAAGAAGCTCGCGGGAATACCATGGCTCGTGGGAAGGGGGCTCAGCAAAAATTTTAAAACGAAGCTGATAATCGCCTTTATTGCCTTTTTGATTATACCGTCTATGATTGTTGGGGCTCTGTCGTTTGTGAGCGCCAGCCAGGAGATTCGAAAACAAATTGAAGAAAGCGCCAGGCAGGCCATTATCCGTACTAATTTTATCCTTGATAGCGCCATTGCCCCCAAGGTGCATGATGCAGAATATTTTGCTGAAAAGCTAAATGGCAATCGGGTGGAGACGGAGGAAGAAGCGGCGAATTTAGAAGAATTCTTTAAGCAATATGCTGCACTCCATCCTGAAGCCGAATCCATTTTTTATGGTACAAAGGATGGTAAGTTTATAACCTATCCACAGAATCAATCATCGGGTAATTATGATCCCCGGGTCCGACCTTGGTACGATAAGGCGATAAAGGAACAAACAAAGACAGCGATTAGTTCACCCTATCTTTCCAACACCTCGAAGCATGTGACGGTTACGGTGTCCAGGGCAACGGCAGATGGATCAGGTGTTATTGGCATCGACTTGAGAATTAGCAGTATTAAAGGAACGAGCTGACGGTAAGCGCAGAACAAACCAGTGCTGCAAGTGAGCAGGTGTCCCAGGCTGTTCAGGAAATTGCCAGCGGAGCAGAGAAGCAGACTACAGGTCTGGAAAATAACTCAGTTGCGCTTGATGAAATTGCACAGGGGGTTACACAAATCGCGGAACGCTCAATCTCGGTAGCGGATCTGGCCAGACGATCCTCATTGCAAGCTGAGGAAGGAAGGAAGTCTGTTGAGCAGACAGGCGAACAAATGAATTCCATTCACCAATCGGTAGAGCGATCTAATCGGATGATTCAAACCTTGCAAGCCCGCTCTCAGGAAATCGGTGAAATTACGAAAGCTATCGGTGATATATCCAATCAGACGAACCTGTTGGCTTTGAATGCAGCAATTGAGGCAGCCAGAGCAGGTGATCATGGCAAGGGCTTTGCCATCGTTGCCGATGAGGTGCGCAAGCTGGCAGAGCAGTCGCAGTCATCTGCAACACAGATTGCCACATTGATTGCCGAAATTCAGCAGGAAACGGAAGCCACGGTTCAGACGATGAACCAAGTTACGACTGAGGTACAGGACGGGCTGCAGATTTCCAAAGCGACCATAGTCAAGCTGGGGCATGCGATGGAAGGTATTCGAGAGACAACACCTCAGGTAGAGGAGGTCGCAGGCATTGCCCAACAGATATCAGCCAGTGTACAAGAGATTGCAGCGACGGCCAACGAGCTGACGACGATTGCAACCAGTAATGCTGCTACATCTGAGGAAGTCGCTGCTTCCTCGCAAGAGCAGCTGGCTTCCATGGAGGAAATATCAGCTTCTGCTCAGATGTTATCCACAATGGCTGCTGAGTTGAAGTCGATGATCAGTCGTTTTAAATATTAAAACGAACTTGAACCCTATGGAATCTATAGTACAATGAATGCTCGGGACAGTTCTTTAAGCCTTATGGCATAAGGAATCTGTCCTGAGTTTTTTATATTTTCAATTTAGCTTACAAAGTAGGGGAGATTACAGGTGGGTGAGCATTTGGTTCGAGATTTGGTGCTTTATTTTATCGTGATATTATTAAATGTTTTGACTTTTCAGCTCTTTCGGCGGAGGATCACGCGTATTATTTATGTAGTGGCCGGAATGCTGTTTTTATATTTTGGTATACATGATAGAGCGAGAATGACTTATCTGCTGGAGCTAGCGATTGGCTTGATATTCATCCTTTTGATTATACGCATTTGGATCATTCAATCTACATATGAACGACGTTTACAGGACCAAAACCGAGATCTTCTAAGCCTGCTTCGGATTCAACCTGGCTTTACCTTCAGGCTGGAGAAAAGAGGCGACGAATTTTATTATAGGCTGCTCGAAGGAGGCTTGCTGGAGCGCATGGGTCTGGATCTGCAAGTCAGCTACAATCGAAGGGAGCATGTAGAGAGACTCGGGGACATTTTTGAGCTATCCTCTGAAACACTTGAGCAGCTTATCGAACATTGCAAACAGGCATGGTTCGGAGACCGGACGGTATTTGAACTTGAGTTTTGGGAATACTCGGCTTTAGTTACATTACATCCGGTCAGGGAGGACGGGATCACCAAGCATGTCATCGGACATGCAATGGATATAACAGAGTATAAAGCTTTAGAGAAGAAAAGAAAGGAGATCGACGAGGCTAACCATGCCAAAAGTTTTTTTTTGGCTCATATGAGTCACGAAATTCGCACGCCGCTGAGTGGGATCATGGGTCTGTCGAAGCTGTTGAACAAGACGGAACTGACTGACGTTCAAAAAGACTACCTCCATAAGCTCCTAGCCTCCTCGCGTACTCTTTCGTCCATGCTCAATAACGTACTGGACTTTTCCAAAATGGAAGCAGGCAGTCTGGAACTGGAAAGTGTTGAATTTGAACCGGAAACAATGCTTCGGCATCTTGCGGATACGGTGGGTGCTTTGCTGGAACACAAAGAAATAGAGGTTGTATTTATAACGGACCCCAATTTACCCCAAAGCGTTAAAGGTGATCCATTGCGGATGGAGCAGGTGCTTTTAAATCTGCTAACCAATGCCGTCAAGTTTACGGATCAGGGGCATGTATTATTTCAAGTCAAGCTGCTATGCCACCTGAACGGACGGGTAGCGTTGTCTTTTATGGTGGAGGATACAGGCATAGGTATTTCCGAGGTGTGTATGGACAAGCTGTTTATTCCTTTTACCCAAGCGAAACCATCAACCAGCCGCCGCTATGGGGGCTCGGGGCTGGGTTTAGCCATCAGCAAGCATTTGGCTGAAGCGATGGGTGGAAATATAGAGGTGGAAAGTCGATTAGGGGAATATAGTCGATTTTACTTCAATGTCGAGCTGGAAATCGGGGAATTACATACGGAAGGCACACCGGTAGGAAAACAAATAAACGGCAAAGCCTTAATGGTTGTGCAGCACGAGCTGCTGGGGTATAGCCTGAAGGAATTACTGCAAAGCACAGGATTAGAAACATACACCATTTCATCCTTTCATGAATGTGTGGAGGCTTTTGAAAATGGCGAAGCATTTAATTTGGTTATGGTCGACATGAGGATGGATGGCTTTAGAGAGCTGGAGGCAAGGAGACATTGGCTTCAATTACTGGATAGACAGATGACTCAGGTCATTGGACTTACAACAGTGTTCCAGATGGAAGAGATGGCGGCTGGAGATGAGGATAGTAGGGTGGATGCCTTTTTGTCCAAGCCCGTGACTCGGAATGCTCTATTGGAGGTTATCGGCTGGAGACTGGAAAAGGAAAATCCAGTGTCTGTAAATGTTAATTCTATGGATACACATATGATGATGAGTTCTCGTTATGAAGGAGAGATTGCAGCGCAGAAGTATCAAATTCTCATAGCAGAGGACAATGAAATTAATCAGGTGGTGATTACCGAGTTTCTGGAAGAGCGCGGTTTTGAAGTAACCATGGTTGCCAACGGAAGAGAGCTGTTAGAGTCACTGGAGCTGCGTCTTTGGGATATGGTCATGCTTGACCTGCATATGCCGGAGATGGATGGCTTTGAGACGGCCAGACATATTCGTAGAAGGAAAGCTTTTAACAGACTTCCAATTATCGCTTTTACGGCCGATGCTGCGCAGCATGAACAGGAGGTTTGTCTTCGTTCAGGCATTAATGCTGCGCTGCTCAAGCCTGTCCATGAACTGGATGCTGTAAAAGTGTTAAATAGCTGGATTCATTTAGCGTGGCTGCAAAAATTACAAGGTCTTCACGCAGAACAGGCGATAGCTGGTATGGATGGAAAGGTATATATTTTTCAATTTGCCCTTTACAAATGGATTCAGGAATACCAGCACCTCGATAAAAGAGTGACCATGAAAATGGACAACGGCCAGTTATCTGCTGCTCTCCGATTAATCCACTCACTCAAGGGAGGCGCAGGGAACCTGTGCGCGTCCAGGCTGTTGGCAAAGGTTATGGAGCTGGAAAAGGGATTGAAGCGTAGCCATGGAACCTCAGCAGGGGAGTTGTACCCGGACTGGCGAGAGCAATTGAGGTTAGTTCAAAAGGAGATTAACCAAATCAAGTCATCGGTTCCCTGGAGCTGATCGTATTACTGCATAAATTTATATCCAATCCCCCAGATGGTCCTGATCAATTTTGGATTTTTAGGGTCTTTTTCGATTTTTCTGCGCAAATGGTTGATATGTACGTCTACAGCCCTCTCATTAATAAAGGAGTCTGTGCCACGAAGAGCTTGAATCAAGGCATATCGACTGAATACAATTCCCCGGTTCAAATAAAAAAGCTTCATAAGCTCAAATTCCGAAAATGTCATCTCCACAATCTGCCCACTTACGGTAACCATTCTTCGCGCCAGATCCAAAACAATGTCCGTATCAGACTCGGCTTCTGGCGCAAGGGCTCTTCCCTTTAGTCGTGTAATTTCAATACGTCGGAAAAGAGCCTCGATTCGTGCCTTTAGCTCCTGCATACTAAAAGGCTTGCAAATATAATCGTCTGCTCCCAACGTAAGTGTACGAATGCGCTCTGAGATGTTGTTTTCCGAAGAAATCACGATAATTGGCACATCCGTATGCTTGCGTATCAGTGGGCAGGGATTCACGCCGTCCAGGTCTGGAAGCAACAAATCTAGCAAAATAATATCAGGCTGTACGATATCGAGCCGGGTAATCCCCTCAGTCGCTTGTGCCACTCTGGTAACGCTATAGCCTTCTCCTGTCAAATATAAGGAAAGAGTGTCGCCCAGCATATTATCATCTTCAATAATTAAAACATTAGACATATTGATGTTTCCTTATCTATTTTTTAAATTTGTCATCTTCTTTCTGAATAGAGTAAACTCCTTTGGACAGTCTGTCAAAAGATCAGATAGATTGTGGTAACCTTATAGTCAAGAAGCGCGAATTTATATCTATTTGATATGGGAATGTACTATTTTCGATATTTGTCTCCATAATACGACAATTTTCGAATGGTTTTAACAATAAACTGCAAGTCTATCGCCCTCAATTACAAAAAATTAACAAATCACACCAGAAACATGCATTGACTTCAAGAAAATTTATGGTATTTTATTACATAGGAGTGACATCCTCTGATAGACCCCTTAGAAAACCCCACCACTCATCTTCTGAATGTAATACTACTTATAACATGCTAATCTGTACTATTTTTTCGTACTCTATTCGTTCTCATGATCGTATTCATGCATTCTTTGGTGTGGCAGCCTCATCGCGATTCAGACTGTTTGCTCATTTTAGATTACATATTTAAACTTTTTTTTTGCTTTCGATGCTTGTGTTTTTCCAAATCAGGTCAGCGGGAGGACGAGAATTCATGAACACATTCGAAGCACTGGAGTCCAATGTAAGATCTTATTGCAGAAGCTTTCCGGTTGTATTCAACAAAGCAAAAAACGATGTGCTGTACACAGAGGCAGGAGAGGGATATATCGACTTTTTTGCCGGAGCAGGGGCGTTGAACTATGGGCATAACAACGATTTTATGAAAAACCGGATTTTGGATTATGTAACCTCCGATCGGATCATGCACGGTCTGGATATGTATACGACAGCAAAGCAGGAATTCATAGAGTCTTTTTCAGAGCGTATTCTCCAGCCTAAGAGTTTAAATTATAAGCTGCAATTTTGCGGACCAACGGGAACCAATGCAGTAGAGGCCGCGCTAAAGCTTGCACGCAAGGTCAAAAAAAGAAATGGTATTTTTGCTTTTATGGGCGCGTTCCATGGCATGTCGCTGGGCAGTTTGTCTATTACCAGTAACAATTCCATGCGTGAGAGCGCCGGCGTATCTTTGGATAACGTCACCTTTATTCCTTTTAACAGTACGTTTAATGGAATGGATACCATTTTGTATATGGAGCAGCTTTTAACGGATACCCATTCCGGGGTAGAAAAGCCAGCTGCGATCATTCTGGAAACGGTACAAGCTGAAGGCGGTATTAACATTGCAGATACCGAATGGCTGCGTGATTTGCGGCAGTTGTGCAATGATCATGATATTTTACTGATTATTGACGATATACAGGTCGGCTGCGGCCGAGTTGGCTCGTTCTTCTCGTTCGAGCGTGCAGGTATCGTTCCTGATATGGTTGTTTTGTCCAAGTCAATCAGTGGTTACGGATTGCCGATGTCCCTGCTGCTGCTTAAGCCCGAATTGGATATCTGGGGTCCTGGTGAGCATAATGGTACCTTCCGTGGCAATCAGCTTGCCTTTGTCGCTGCCAAAGCAGCGCTGGAATTTAGGGATACGGTAGGGCTGGAAGCACAGGTGAAGGAAAAAGAGGCTTTTGTCCAGCAATTTTTGCGTGAGCAAATTCAAACCATGGATCCTCTCATCGCAATTCGCGGCTTGGGTCTGATCTGGGGGATTGATGTATCCCACCTGGGAGAAGCATTCGCCAAGGAAGTAGCTACTCTCTGCTTTAAAAATGGCCTTATTATTGAACGGGCTGGACGTAACGATACCGTCATTAAAATTATGCCTGCGTTAACCATAAGTTTGGAAAACCTTCGCAAGGGCTGCAGCATTATTAAAGAAAGTATGGTTCAGGTGTCCAGTACTTTAGTTACTTTATAATATTTTTTGTAAACCATTGTAAAGCGATGAGTAAATCCCCTTGGCTGGAGCTGTCGTCTGCTAGGAAGCAGAACATGGCAGCTACCGTCCAAGGGGATTTTATCGTAAAGATTAAGAAATAACCGTTTGTGCGTATTTCTGCGCGGACTGCTCGAGCTGCTCATCGGTCAGAACCCCGGCACCATATTGTACGAAATAAGGCAGCAACTTGGTACCAACCATATGGCCTGTTGCTTCCAGAGGTCTCAATAACTCTTCAATTGTATATCTATTCTGTCCGTCATGTTGGTAGTTTTCCTCAACGCTGGCAGCAGACAAGGCGATCAACAGCTCTTTGCCCTGCAACTTGCCGCCTTCGCTTCCAAAGGCCCAGCCGTAGGTTAGAACCTGATCCTGCCATTTTTTCAGCAGGGAAGGAGTGCTGTACCAGTACAAAGGGAATTGCAGTACGATGCGGTCATGCTGCTCCAGCAGTTCCTGCTCCTGAGCGACGTTAATTTGCTCGTCCGGGTATACTTCATACAAGTTGTGAATCGTCACGCCGGGTTGCTTCTTGAGCTCTTGCACCCATCTTTTGTTAATGCGAGACTCCGCAAGATTAGGGTGGACAACAATTACGAGTGTTGACATTATGAAAAACATCTCCTTAAAACTAATTTTTTGTAAGTAAATTACCAATATATATGTAATCATTTTAGTTTCAACTAATAATATTGTCAACTCTTTAAATATTCAAACTCTACATAAAAAAACTCCGGCAAGCTCATGCCGGAGTTTCATCAATGAAGTGTTTTTTACATTAAGCGATATGGTTAAGCTCAGCAACAATCTTATTTTTTCCAGAACGCTTGGCCTGATACAGATAATCATCCGCACCCTGGAAAAATGTATCTTTGTTCATTTCTTCCGAATAGCTTTTTAATCCGATGCTTACGGTCACGGAAACACGTTGCATTTTTTCGTCAAAGGTCTTCTTCTCGACTTCACGCCGGATGCACTCGACAATCTGATAAGCTTCCTCAAAAGTATGCTCGAACATCAGAATAGCAAATTCCTCACCGCCATACCGGGCTGCAATGTCATTGGCTGTAATCTGCTCTGTAATGATTTGCGAGATGCTCTCCAAAATTTTATCTCCAAACTGGTGTCCGTAGGTGTCATTAATTTTCTTGAAATTATCAATATCTACTACCGCTAAATGGATAATAGCACCTTGCTCAGCATATTCAAGTGCTTTCTCATAAAAAGTTTGAAACGATAAATGATTGTAGAGCTTTGTCAGTCCATCAGTCATTGACATTTTGCTTATAATCGCGTTACTGATCATTAACTCCTGCTGGGCGCGCTGTGTTTTATGCAAATCCACTAGCAGATCACGGCCACTGGCCTGAATTATAAGTGCAAGAAAGGTGGACATCGTCAAAAAAGCCGGAATAGCTACGATGTCAAAGGCCGACAAGTAGGCACGGAAGGAGCCATCAATTGCCAGTAAGGAAAAAAAGACTACAACTTGTAAGACATAGGAAAGCCATATCAGGTGACGAGTGAAAAACAGGATGGATGAGAAAATAGGTAACAAGCACAATGCCGTAATAATCCGGATATCATAGTTCAAACGAATAATCATCCAGCAAATAACCGTACTTGCTATAAACAAGATTACGAAAGATAATCTGTTGAATTTATAATGAGCCAGCTCTGCAAGAAAGTTGGAACCGCACATGATTAGTGTGGGAACAAAAAGGATTCTCACGTAAAATTCATAAGGTGTAGCAGGATAATCGAGAAATAAATAACTGCCTAGCTGGGCAATGAAATGTACTGCTATAATCATCCAATAAAGCAATAGCATTTTACGTACCCAGCGGCCTTGCTTTGTTTTGTAATCCATCGTTTGAGTAACCCGTTTTGTTCTATTCATGATGTCACCACACTTAATGTATCTTTAGCCATTCTCGTATTATAAGATACTATGTGATGAAGTTGAAGCTAATTTTTTAGGGGGTATTCCCTGATCAGCCCAGAGTCCTGTATTTCGACCTCGCCCGTGCTCAAGTTGCGCTGAAAGTTGGTCATATCGCTTGATCTTTTTAGTTTGTGAAGTGGTGTTCAGAAGCTTGATTTGATGTACTTCACCATCAAAGGATAACGGCACAAAAGCCAGTTGCGTAGCCCGAACACCGCTGCGTTCTCTTGGAATCATCAAAAAAGCCGCACTTCATGCTTAGAACTCCTCTCGATAGAAAAATAAGACCTAACACTTGATTTTCCCGACTATTTTTCTTGAATTTGCAAAATATTCGAAATGGGTAAATATACCTTTTTATGCTAAAATAAAAAAGTTAGGATTTAGCAAGGCGGGAGGTTGCAAAATGTCATCTATTACATTGTTTTTCATTCCATATGCAGGTGGATCGGCGTCAGTCAGCTTCAAATGGAAAAAGCTGTTGTTGCCACAGATTAAGCTTGTTCCACTGGAACTGGCGGGCAGAGGGATTCGTTCCGGAGAACCACTAAAGGATAGCATCGAGGAGATAAGTGATGATCTACTGCATAAGATCGGGCAAGAGATAGCCCACGGCGACCCTTATGCCATATACGGTCACAGTATGGGGACGATGATTGCCTTCGAGTTGTACTACAAGCTGGTGGCTGGCGGATTTGGCGAGCCTGCTCATTTATTTGTTTCCGGTGGACGAGCACCACATGTCCCAAGAAATTTCCCGTGGTCCCACGATCTGCCTGCAGATCAGTTCAGGACACATTTGCAGCGGTATGGTCAGCTTTCTGAGGCTATTTTCGATAATCGGGAATTGTACGATTATTTTATGCCGGTGTTAAGAGCGGATTTTAAAGCCGTTGAGACGTATAAGTACACGGCCAAATCCGCACTCCTACATTGTCCTGTTACTGCTCTGACGGGACTGGCTGATAATACGTTGACCTTGCAGGATGTGGAAGCGTGGGCGCAGCATACGGATCAGGATTTTCGTATGTTCACCTTTGATGGGGGACATTTTTTTATTCATGATGAAATGGAACGGATTACACAGATCATCAATGAGAATTTGGAACGCAGTGCAGTGGCAAACAGAATACAACATTAAAAAGAAGAGGTGATGGTAGTGACTGTAGGTGTATTGGCACATTTATTTGGCAAGTTGCCATATCGCGAGTTGGCTGCCAAGGTAGGCGCAGCGGGCTTTACCCATGTTTAGTTGGCTCCGTGGAGAGCGATCAGTGATGTGGATTTTAATAAACCGGGCAAGTTTAGCCCAGGATTGGCATTGTCTATCGCAGAGGAGTTTCGCAGGCATGGAGTATCCATATCGGTGCTCGGGTGCTATTTGCATTTTTTTGTACAGGATGAGCAATTGTTGCGTGAAAATGTAGAGCGCTTCAAAGAGCTGATTCGATACGCGAGCCTGCTGGGAGCGCCCATTGTCGCCGCAGAAGTCGGGCGCAATGAGGATGGCAGCGCGTATACGGAACGGGACTGGAGAGTTGTCAAAGAGGTTGTGCGTGAATTGGCAGATGAAGCGGAAAAATGGGGTGTATTCGTAGGATTGGAAGCCGCTAACGATCATTTGGTCGGAACAGCTGCAGAGCTGGCAACTCTGCTGGAGGAAGTACCTTCATCCCAGATTGGTGTGGTCATTGATCCGGGGAATCTGCTGAAAACGGAAAATCTGGCACAGCAGGATGAGATTATTCGCGAAGCTTTCCGACTGCTGGGACCTCGTATTATCGCAGCGCATGCCAAAGACCGTCAGTTATCATCATCAGGTGAGATCGAGACGGTACCACCGGGATTTGGTGACATGAACTATGGCCTCTATATGGAACTGCTGGAGCAGTATAAGCCGGGGGTTCACATCATTATGGAAGCAGCGCAGGAGCATCAAATGGCCGAATCCAAACGCTATATCGAAGGCCATCGGTTAGCGGCTCAGAAAGCGCAGGAAGTACAGACGAAGTAATACTTTCCTTTATATTACGGACACTGTTAAGAGACTTGGAAGCGTCTACTTTTCCAAGTCTCTTGTTGGGCAGGGCTTAGCCTTGCACAACCGCCACGATGACAAGCACCCAGCTTGCCAAAAAAGCAAGCCCGCCAAACGGGGTGATCGCTCCAAGCTTTTTGACGCCAGACAAGCTAAGTGCATACAGACTGCCGGAGAACAGAAGAATGCCCACCAGCATAACCCAGCCTGCGGTTACAATGAGAGCGGAATGAACAAAATTCCCTGCAATCACTCCAAGCAGAAGCAGACCCAGTCCATGAGCGATCTGATATTGAATGCCCGTTTGGAATATGCTCATCATGTCTGCGGAAAGTCTCTTTTTCAAAGCATGTGCCCCAAACGCGCCGAGAGCTACAGCTAAAAACATAATGATACAACCCAGCAGCAGCAAAATTTTCATGTTTCAACGCCTCCTTGTGAAATAGTACCGATTTGAACCGATTTCGTCAATTTTCCTAGTTTTACTCCAAACTTATTGAATTTTTCGACTCTCATTGGTGAGCTAATATGTTATATTTTTTCCAGGGCCAATGTGAAGCATTTGGAGCTATGGACAGCGCGTCCTCCACCTTTTTTACGGGAAAGTGAGGTGATGGTGCTGTTTTTTTGTGCTGCCGTTTTTCGGAACAAAATCTTGTGCAGGGCCAAAATTGATAATGGAGAGGATGACTGCAAAAGTGACTAGAAAAAAATCTGTGTTCAGGAAATCTGTCTCTATGGTCATGTCAGCCATTTTGGTGCTTCCGCTAACCTTGGGCATATTTCAGGCTGAGCCTGATCGTGCATCGGCTGCAACACCGGAATCGACACGCTTCCTTCAATTGTATAAACAACTGAAGGACCCGGCCAGCGGATATTTTTCAAAGGAAGGCATTCCTTATCATTCCGTTGAAACACTCATGAGTGAGGCGCCGGACTACGGGCATTTAACGACCTCGGAAGCCTATAGCTACTGGATGTGGCTGGAAGTGCTGTATGGTCATTATACCGGGGATTGGGAGCACTTGGAATCCGCTTGGGACAACATGGAGAAATACATTATTCCAGTTAATGAAGGGGATGGCAAGGAAGAACAGCCTACGATGAGTAACTATAACCCCAACAGCCCCGCCACCTATGCCGCTGAGTATCCGCAGTCGCATCAATATCCAAGTCTGAGTGGTCAGTACAGTGGTGGCAAGGACCCGCTGGATGCAGAGGGAAGGCAACCTATGGCAACAATCAGACCTATCTGATGCATTGGCTGCTGGATGTGGATAATTGGTACGGTTTTGGCAACCTGCTGAATCCGTCGCACACGGCCACCTATGTGAACACCTTCCAACGTGGAGAACAGGAATCGGTTTGGGAAGCCGTCCCGCATCCATCGCAGGATAATCAAAAATTTGGTAAACCTAATGAAGGCTTCATGAGCCTGTTCACCAAGGAAAATAATGCTCCTGCACAGCAATGGCGCTATACGAATGCGACCGATGCGGACGCACGGGCGGTTCAAGCCATGTACTGGGCAAAAGAACTGGGATATGACAACCCGGTATATTTGGATAAAGCGAAAAAGATGGGAGACTACTTGCGTTACGGTATGTACGATAAATACTTCCAAAAAATAGGAAGCGCTTCCAATGGGACTCCGAGCGCTGGTTCTGGCAAGGACGCCAGCCATTATCTAATGGCATGGTATACGGCATGGGGCGGTGGACTAGGCCAAAGCGGCAACTGGGTTTGGCGGATTGGCGCAAGTCATGCGCACCAGGGCTACCAAAATGTCGTTGCTGCCTACGCGTTATCCGATAAGGATGGCGGATTAATACCCAATTCACCAACGGCAGGACAGGATTGGGCAACCTCGCTGAAGCGCCAACTGGAATTTTATACCTGGTTGCAATCCGATGAGGGAGCCATTGCAGGTGGAGCAACGAATAGCTGGGATGGTGCCTATAAGGCGTATCCGTCTGGCACAAGCACCTTCTATGGAATGGCTTATACAGGTGCTCCTGTATACCAAGATCCACCGTCCAACAACTGGTTTGGAATGCAGGCTTGGCCGGTCGAGCGGATTGCTGAGCTGTACTACATTTTAGCCCAGAAGGGCGATACTTCGTCCGATCAGTTTAAAATGGCTAAGCAAGTGATTGAAAACTGGGTAGCGTGGTCCAAGAGCTATGTATTTGCCAATGAACGCCCTGTGACAGACGCGGAGGGATACTATTTGGACGCTCAAGGCAAGCGCATTCTGGGTGGTAAAAATCCGAAGGTAGCCACTAAAGCGGCTAAAGGCGAGTTCTGGGTGCCAGGCAATCTGGAATGGAGCGGGAAGCCAGAAACCTGGACCGGCTTTGCCAATCATAAAGGGAATGCGAAACTCCATGTCGTAACGAAGAAACCGGGGCAGGATGCCGGAGTACTGGGCAGTTATGTTAAAGCGCTTACTTTCTTTGCTGCTGGCACGAAAGCTGAAAAAGGCGACTACACCGAACTGGGCAAGGAAGTCAAGGATTTGTCCAAAGCTTTGCTTGACGCTGCATGGGGTTATAATGATGGCGTAGGTATTACAACGAAGGAAGCACGTGAGGATTATTATCGCTATTTCACCAAAGAAGTGTATATTCCGAACGGCTGGAGTGGTAAAACAGGGCAAGGCAGCACTATCCCAGGTACAGACGCGACTGCTTCTGACCCGTCCAAAGGTGGAAACGGCACATACTCCAGCTATACCGATATCCGGCCTAACATTACTAAGGATCCGCAATGGTCCTATTTGAAGGATAAATACACGACATCCTGGAATAATCAGACGAAAAAATGGGATAAGGGCGCTCCAGAGTTTACGTATCACCGTTTCTGGTCTCAAGTTGATATGGCGACAGCTTATGCCGAATATGACCGTCTCATTAACGGCAGCGGACCAGCCGAGCCGACAGCTCCCAAAGCACCTGCGAATGTGAAGGCAAGTGCGGGGGATGCTCAGGTTACACTGACCTGGAACAAAGCAACGGGCGTGGATAGCTATACAGTTAAGCGGTCCACAACCAGTGGAGGACCTTATGCGACTGTAGCAACGGTAACAGACAGCACTTACAAAGATACAGGGGTGGTGAATGAAACCAATTATTATTATGTAGCAAGTGCAACTAATTCTTTAGGAACCAGTCCGGATTCTGCCGAGGTCAGCGCCAAGCCGACAGCAGCGCCGCTTCCGGAACGGGCGATGTAATTGCCCAATACCGTGTGGGCGATACGAACCCGGGAGATAATCAGATACGTCCGCTGTTCCGTGTGGTCAAAGGGGAAAGAAGCAGTTGATCTGAAAAATGTCAAGCTGCGGTACTACTTTACTGTAGATGGTGATAAGTCACAGGAATTCCATTGTGACTATGCACAGCTGGGTAGCGACAATGTCCAGGGACGCTTTGTCAAACTGGATAAGGCGGTTACGGGCGCAGATTATTATCTGGAGATTTCCTTTGGAGCTGGTGCGGGAAGTTTGCCAGCAGGGGCAAATACAGGGGATATTCAGATACGCATGAACAAAACGGATTGGAGCAATTATAACGAAAGTGATGATTTTTCCTATGATGCAACCAAGACATCATATGCGGATTGGGATAAGACACCTCTGTACGTAAACGACAAGCGTGTCTGGGGTCTGGAGCCTTGATTGTAGGCTAATTGGAGTGAGACGGGCGGAGTGAGAGAGGGAATTAAGCCTCATATTCCGCCCGTTTTTTTGTGGTTGGATTCGTGGTACACTAGGAACGTTACATATAATATACATGACCGAGGTGACCTGAGACATGAATGACAAATTGGCACAGGCTTTGAATGAGCAAATGAATTTTGAATTTTACTCCGCTCATGTGTATCTGGCGATGGCTGCTTATTGCTCCAGTGAAAGTCTGGATGGGTTTGCGAACTTCTTCCTGGTACAAGCGGAGGAGGAACGCTTTCATGCGATGAAGCTGTACAAATATATTAATGACCGCAGAGGACGCGCTACTTTGGCAGCATTACCGGAGCCAAATAATAGCTACGCTTCCATGCTGGACGTATTTGAGCACGGCTATAAGCATGAGCAGCAAAACACACAGAAATTTTATCATTTGGCTGACCTGGCTCTGGACGAGCGTGAGCATGCGACAATCCATTTCCTGAAATGGTTTATTGATGAGCAAGTGGAAGAGGAAGCGCTGTTCGACAGTGTTATCCAAAAGCTTAAGCGCATTGAAAGAGACAGCAACGCTTTTTATATGCTGGACAGCGAGTTTGCCAAACGCAGCTTTACAGTCCCTGCGGAATAATACAGACTGTACTAGTTTTATTTAAACTTGTACAGTCTGCTTCCCAAAGGTATGAATAACCATTTACCGCCAAGATACAATTAACCACAGGAAGAGGACTGATGAACAACGTGAAATATAATCGTTTGGGAAACAGTGGGCTTCAGGTGTCCGCACTTGGCCTTGGCACCAATTCTTTCGGCAAGAGAGCGGATCAGCAGACTTCGATGGATATCATCCATGCTGCGCTCGACCAGGGAATAAATTTTATGGATACTGCCAATATTTATGCTGGTTCGGAATCGGAACGAATCATCGGGCTGGCGTTGGAAGGTAGACGGCAATCTGTCGTTCTTGCCACCAAAGCGGGCCTACCGAAACACGAAGGACCGGGAGGGAGCGGATCTTCCCGCCATCACCTGATGCAGGAGCTTGAGGGCAGCTTGCGCCGTTTGAAGACGGATTATGTTGATCTGTACCAGATTCACACATTTGATCCCTACACCCCGCTGGAGGAAACGCTGCGCACGCTTGACGATATGGTCTCCGCAGGTAAAGTGCGTTATATCGGTGCTTCCAATTACGCGGCTTGGGAAATGATGAAGGCGCTCGGGATTAGCGAAGAGCGGAATCTGGTCAAGTACGTCTCGATCCAGTGCAGCTACTCCCTCGCCGACCGTACGCCAGAGAAAGAGTTGCTTCCGCTCTGCTTCGATCAAGGAGTCGGAATCATTCCCTACTTCCCGCTTGCCGGTGGTATTCTCACTGGCAAATATGCCGGGGGTGGTGCCGTACCTGCTGGCTCCAGAGTCGAAACCGATCCAAGCTTCAGCCGCTTCCTTACCCCCGAGCGAATTGAACTCGGCAACCAAGTAAATGAAATCGCTGAAGAGTTGGGCACTTCGCCCACGGCGCTGTCATTGGCCTGGCTGATGAACAGACCCGCTGTTTCTACCGTTATTGTTGGAGCCACTCAGGTAGAGCAGGTGCAGCATAATCTGCACAGTGTTTCCATTCATCTGGATACACCAACGCTGGACAAGCTGGAGCAAGCCAGCTTTTCCTTC
>NZ_ASSB01000189.1:0-11711 GCF_000520755.1 Paenibacillus sp. 1-18 | reverse complement strand
GGCCAGCCATTAAATCCACAACATTCGTTTGCGGCTGTGTTGGGGCGACTCGCACCTCTTCTCCGGCCACTTTATGCTGAATGAGATCCAGTAGACGCTCGCGATACTGGTCCGTATACTTGGCTGCATCAAAAGGTGTAGATAGCTGCTCAATCAGCATTTTTGCCATCGTCAGTTCCTTCTCTTTAACCTCCTCCTGCCCCGGTAAATTAGGAACTTGAGCAATGGGACGAATCTCATCCGGGTAAAACATCGTCTCCACCGCCAAACATTCATCCAGCACCCGAATAGCTGCCAGGCTGCTTTTGGAACGGATAGAGATTTGGGCGATCCCGATTTTTCCGGTATCCTTCATCGCATTCATGAGCAGCTTATACGCATTCGAGCCGGCCTGATCCGGAGATAAATAATACGTTTTTTGAAAATAAATCGGATCAATTTCCTGCAGGTCCACAAAATCCAAAATGACGATATTTTTATCCGTTTGGCCGCTGACCTGTTCCAATTCCTCCTTGTCGAACATGACGAATTTTCCCTTCTCATATTCGTAGCCTTTTCCAATTTCCTCCCATTCAACCTCCTTATCACAAACGGGACATTTCCGTACATAGCTCAGTGGGCTTCCACACTCCTTGTGAATATAACGCATGGAAATATCCTTGTCCTCCGTCGCTGAAAACATTTTAACTGGCACATGAACCAGCCCGAAGCTGATCGCGCCTTTCCAAACCGTATGCATACCGCCAGTCCTCCTTTTTTAATCCGTATTTAGCATCCTTCGATTTCCAACGCTCGGGGCTGTGAGCATATCATTTTTTCACTTAGTATGCTTCTGAGAAAGGAATGTATGTGGTGTAAATGAAGGCTGCGAATTGCTTTCGCTTGCGCATGGCTGCTGCTTTTTTGGTGCATAGTAAGGCATATCCGATTCAAAAGGAGGTACACATTTATGCCCGGAAAATCCTATCCTCGGAAGATCAGTCATCGTGTGGGTCAAAGTCATATCGCCTTTCGGGGGCCTGCCGGAGGTGAACAGGATGCGTTGCCGCCAGAGTTTGCCCTTTCCCATGGAATCCGGCCGCCTTTTCCCGTCGCTGTGGGTCATGTAGATTTGGAGGCTGTGGTTTCAACTTCGCCTTCTCATAGCATCCCTTCATTGGACGTTGAACGGATTATAGATGAGGACTAGGTCAGCTATAAATTTTTAAATTAATGCACATAAAACACAATCAGCAGGAGGAGAACAGCATGAATGCAGAACGAGCAAAAGCGATTTACGATTCGCCCGATACTATTGCCGTACAATTGGATGGCAAACCGATCTGGATTGAGCATGTAGACGAAGCGAACGGTATGGCCACTGTACAGATAGGCAGCAGACCCACCAATACCCAAACCGTCAGTGTGGATCGTCTGAAAGAACAATAGGAGGATGGGAACTTCTATGTTCCAGATTATTATTACGATGAGAGCATGAAGCTGATGCTGCAAAAATACTCAGCCCTTACGTTTTTTTTGTTTGGCATGAGCACCCGTGCTATCAAAAAGCTTCTCCCTGACCGGGGAGCTTACTTCACCAGCCGTGTAGTAGGCTCCCCAATTTGTGAAAGGCTAAAGCCCCTCCCCCTCCAACAAAAAAAGGCTCGCAAATGCTCAGTGAGCAAATTAGCGAACCCTACTTGTAAAAATAAATGCGGTCACAAAGGACTTGAGCCTCCACCGACTTTATCTAGCTTACTACGTTAAGTAGCTAGACTCAAACCAGTCGCCAATTGATTTTCGCCGACAGGCAGTCCCCATCTCCGCTAAAGGGCTTGATCCGTTCCCATGACCTTCACACTGCAATGGCCTTCAAATGTGGTGAAACTATCAGTTCAGCCTCTGTTGCCATTTGAACGTCTTTCACTGACAAACCCGGAGCAATTTCCTTTAGCATCAGCCCTTTACCCGGGATAACATCAATGACAGCCTTCTCGGTTACTATCGTCTTTACAACATTTACAGCAGTCAGGGGTAGCTTGCACTGTTTAAGTATTTTCGGCGCCCCATTTTTGTTGACATGCTCCATGGCTACAATCACTCTCTTGGCTCCGACCACCAAATCCATGGCTCCCCCCATGCCCGGAACCTTTTTCCCTGGGATCATCCAGCTTGCAAGGTTGCCTTTCTCATCGACCTCCAGGGCGCCCAAAACAGTGATATCCACATGCCCTCCGCGGATGATGGAAAATGAAAGCGAACTGTCAAAAAAGCATGCTCCTTTCATAGTTGTAACGTAGTTTCCGCCTGAATCGATACAATCGAGTCTTTCTTTTCCCTGGGCCGCTTTGGGGCCTACACCGAGGATTCCGTTCTCAGCCTGCAGCATAATATGAATGTTGTCGGGGATATAGTCCACTACCATTGTAGGCATTCCAACACCAAGGTTGACAACTTCGCCATTTTTGAATTCCTGGGCTATTCTTCGAGCAATGAATTCTCTGTTATTCATGCGTTTTCACCCACCTTTACAATTGCGTCGACAAATATTCCGGGAACGTTGACATGATTGGGGTCAATTTCTCCCGTCTTTACGTATTCGTCTGTCTGAGCAACTACATACTCTGCCGCTGTAGCCATAACTAAATTGAAATTGCGTGAAGAGCCGTTGATGACAAGATTTCCCGCTTCATCTGCCTTATGGGCTCTGATTAGCGCCACATCCGCTTTGAGCGGGAGTTCGAGCAAATATTCCCTTTCGTCAATTTTGATTTTCTTTTTTCCTTCCTCTACAATGGTGCCTACACCTACAGGTGTTAAAATACCACCCAAACCGGCTCCTCCTGCGCGTATTTTTTCAGCGAGTGTGCCTTGCGGGAAGAGTTGAACCTCCGCTTCTTTCGTCATAAGGAGCCTGCCTGTTTCCGGATTGGAGCCGATATAGGATGCAAAAATCCGCTTTACTCTACCGCTTTTTACAAGATTATAGATAGATAATTCCGGTGTGCCTGTGTCATTGGAAATAATCGTAAGATTGCTTGCGGAATTTGTGTCGACAAGCGCACGCACCAGCTCCTCCGGAAAGCCTCCTGCCAGAAAACCTCCGACCATCACCGTGTCCCCGTCTTTGACCTTCTTAACTGCTTCTTCAGCGGAGATTACTTTGTTATTCATGGTTCCGTCTCCTTATATATTTTTTAGGAAAGCAAGCTTTATTGGAGATAATCGTAGAGAACTCTTCCGTATGGAAGCGTTAAATCGGCAATAAAATGTTTTCCGCCAATATAAGCTTTAACCGGCAAATCTGCCACAGGAGCGTTGACATGGGGGATCAGGTTTAATCTGGCAGGCCCTGACCAGGCGCCCTTTACAGTAATGTTTTCGAGATTATACGCCACTAACTGAGCAATTTTTGGGGTACCATCAACATCAGGAATTAATTTTAAGTTAACTTGCGTTTTTGCAATGGCTTTAGCCGTTTCCTTTTCATCAAGAATGTTATATTTGAAAGGCATGGTTCCCATGGCCACCAGGACGTTATTATAATGCAATGTACCCGTCAGCGTCTCCGTCTCCTCAACGATCAGGCGAGGCTTCGCCCATTTTTTAGGAAAGCCCCAGATTTCACGTCCCCCAAGAATAGCAGGTGCGTTATCCAAATACATTTGGGCAACAAAATTACAGGGTTCTCCGTGAAAAGTACAGGGAATGACAATACCGCTTTCCTCATAGCTTCCTAAACCGGATGAATCGGGCATCTTGATCCATTCATAGGCAACCGTATTGCTTCCATCCGGCTGTAGAGGTTCCGGGACTGCATGTCTAATCGCAGCGGGATCGGATTCATAGGTAATGATAAAAAATTCCCGGTTGATGAAGCGGCATGGCGGGCGCCCATAACTGCCGCTGGCCGCAGGCATGGATTGGAGTGAAAGTACATCTTTTTGATACATAGCGATCTCCCTTCCTTTTTAGAGATAATTCAAAAATTCATCTTGAACGCGCACTTTAAATAAGTGCATTTTCAACCAGCATCGCTATTCCCATTCCCGTTCCGATGCATAACGAGGCTATACCGTAACGTGAAGATCTTCGCACCATTTCATGAACCAACGTAACCAAAACCCTGGCCCCGCTTGCACCGACAGGATGCCCGATCGCGATCGCGCCGCCATTGACATTCACCTTCTCCAGACTGACCCCAAGCTCTTTCAATACAGCTAATGCTTGTGCGGCGAACGCTTCATTAATTTCAAAAAGATCAATTTCATCAATGGATATTCCCTGTTGCTTAAGAAGGGACGAAATCGCTTTTACCGGGCCCATTCCCATATATGCAGGGTCAACGCCAACAAGTGAATAACCCTTGATATATGCCAACGGCTTTAACGCATGTTCCTTACATTTGTCTTCCGACACTACAAGCATAGCTGCCGCGCCATCATTGATTCCCGAAGAATTTCCGGCGGTAACCGTTCCGTTCTCCTTAAACGCAGTTTTTAAATGAGAAAGTTTTTCTTTTGTTGTATTTCCTCTTATGTGTTCGTCTTCCGTGAAATAAATAGTTTCTTTTTTGTTTTTGATCATGACCGGAACAATCTGCTCTTCAAAAACCTTCTTGTTTTTTGCTTCGACAGCCTTTATCTGGCTTTCATAGGCAAACTCATCCTGCTCAAGTCTTGAAATACCATATTTCTCAGCAACATTTTCTGCGGTAATTCCCATGTGGTAATGGTTGATCGGGCACGTGAGGCCGTCGGCCACCAGGGAGTCTACCAATTCACCGTTGCCAAGCTTGTAGCCGTTTCTTGCATTCCTTAGCAGATAGGGGGCGTTCGACATGCTCTCCATGCCTCCGGCCAAGATGATGTCGCCTTGTTCCGCTAATATTGCATTGTAGGCTAAAGCAACGGCATGAAGCCCTGAACCGCAAACCGTATTTATCGTTGATTCGGGTACATCAATGGGGATACCGGCTTTTAGTGCCGCCTGTCTGGCAGGATTTTGGCCATTGCCCGCCTGAAGAACATTTCCCAATAAATTTGATCAATTAAAGAAGGCTCTAATTTACTTTGCTGAAGGCATGCTGTCATCACAATTGCTCCCAGTTCAGGAGCGCTTAGGGGCGCAAGGGTTTTGTTAAAAGAGCCGACCGCTGTTCTCAACGGGCTTACCAAAGCTACTTTTTTCATAAAAACTCACATTCCTTTCGCTGTGTTCAAGACACAATACATCCATGACTGCACTTCAATTCGTAATTTCCGCTCTTAACCTACGAAACGCAGCGACTGCAAGATACATTTGCTTGCGGGCATATCATGGTGCCTAAGACGGTGAGTGTGACGGTTCGATCGCCTTCTTTCTCTGGAAATAAAATACAGTTTCATCATAGTTCCAATGCAGATTTTGCTCAATGTTCAAATTTTTACATATATCTATATACAGATGCTTATGAAGCCATATTCTCCAAAATAAATAGGCCATTCTAATGTTTTCTGTTAATTTCTTGGTTTTTCTGAAATCCATGATGTTAATTGAATTTTATGTTAGAAATGAAAATTTAAATCAACCCGTGAAAAAGTTTTCTCCGCAAATGGCATTCAGCTCATCGCTGAGAAATAAAAAAACTTCCCTATGCAGATTCATAACCGACTTATAGCACCTAAAAAAGCGCCCGAAAAGACGCCTTTTATATTGTCTAATTCAGGAAACGGGGTGTATAGTATGATTAAATATTTGAAGGAAGTGAGCCGTATGGACTTTAACATATGCTTGTTCGATGATTTTGAAACACTAGATGTATTCGGACCCGTTGAGATTTTTGGCCGCCTACCAGAAGTTTATGACTTAAAATATTTCTCTATAGATGGGGGAATTGTTGAGAGCCGACAAAAAAACAAGATTGTCACAGAACCCATTGCACAAGTAAAACCCAATGGCATATTCATGATCCCAGGCGGACAGGGGACAAGAAGCTTAATCCATGACGATACATTTATGAAGCAGATCACAGAGATTGCGGAACAGTCCTATTTTTGTATAACTGTCTGTACAGGTTCAGCGCTGCTTGCCAAAACAGGCTTGTTAAAACACAGGCGCGCCACATCCAATAAATTAGCCTTTGATTGGGTCAAATCCATCGACACGGAAGTTGACTGGATTCCAAACGCAAGATGGGTAGTAGATGGAAAGTTCTATACTTCATCTGGTGTATCTGCTGGAATGGACATGTCCTTAGGTTTTATTTCTGACCAATTGGGTCTTGAAAAAGCTAAGCAGGTTGCCAATCAAATTGAATACATTTGGAATTCCAATAAAGATGATGACCCTTTTGCGAGATAGCGAAAAACTTGTGAACTGGATCAAATAGTGCTTTATTTACTGCTTTTTTATAAAATTAAGTTTGATGTCTCCACGATTGTTTAGCCACAGCAATTCGTTAATTAGAAATGTCATGCTATCCATAGTATGTAGTCTGTCAATTGTATTGGATACAACTTCCATAAGGTCACACTGAATGTTTTCTGCCAGTTGGAGTCCGCCACTGTCACCGTCGACGAATAAGTGGGTATGTTCAGGATGGTCTACTTTGAGTGCATGACGAAGCCACAAACGCCCGTCCTCCATGTAAAAGAAATATTGTCCGTCGTAAATGATCCCCTCAAATATCTCATAATTATGAGATTGGTCATAAGGTCCAAATACCATCGCTGCCCGTTCTAGTACGAATGAATTCGTTTTTGGTTTTATAAACATATGTTGACCCCCTGTTAGATAGTTATTGTATTTTGAAACGGTAACATATTGCTAATAACGAAAGGTTTTGCTACGATGAACAGAAGATAAAAAGTAGTTAACATATCAATATGTCAACATTTTGTGCATAAATGAATAATATCTAATACTGTTCTATATGTGAACATTCTGTGCTTATTTTTTGGAGGAATTTTATGAACCCTTTAAGAATACGTTGTCGCCTTGGTGATATTATGCGAGAGCGGGGACTGCAAAACAAAGATGTAGTGGATTTAACGGGGGTGAGTC
Organism: Paenibacillus sp. 1-18; assembly: GCF_000520755.1. Taxonomy (NCBI): domain Bacteria; kingdom Bacillati; phylum Bacillota; class Bacilli; order Caryophanales; family Paenibacillaceae; genus Paenibacillus; species Paenibacillus sp. 1-18. The sequence goes on along the minus strand of NZ_ASSB01000189.1, from coordinate 4,688 downwards.
GAAACACAATTACTTCTCTTGCAGGTAACGCAACCAAACGGATAGATTACGATACGCTAGGTGCATTGTGTCGGGGATTAGGTGTAACCCCGGGTGATCTTCTAGAGTACATGCCGAATGCCAAAGAAAATATTGAATAAACCTATGTAGAATCCATATACCTGGGTTAGAAATAGCATTGACGTTATAACGTCAGTGTTTTTTTATTCTTCGTTTTTTTGCATTAACGAAAAAAGAAGCCGGCTTGCTTGAAGGCAATCGGCTTGGAATGTAGAGGTTTCACTTTAACAACTCATGAAAAATGTACATCCGCTGTCGCAAGCAAACGCACAAAACGATTACCGAGCATCGCATTGTGATGAGCTACAATCTGTTCACCGCTCAGCACCTTGCTATCAAATGTACTATGCGCATCCGATACGAGCACGTTGTTCTGGTATCCCAGACTATAGGCGCTTCGGCAAGTCGTGTCGAGGCAGAATTCAGTCTGCATCCCTGCGATTACGAGCTGATCGGCTCCCAATCTCTGGAGTACCTCGCCCAATTCGGTTTGATAAAAGCTGTCCCAGGACGATTTACGCACAATTCGTTCATGAGGAAGAGGGCGCACCACGTCGGCGATGGCCCAGCCTGTACTGTGCTCCCGGAAATCCTCATCCGTTTCCTCAGTATGCTGCACAAAAATCACCGGTGTGCCTGCTGCTCTGGCTTTGGCCAAAAGCTGCTGTAAATGTGCTATAATTTCCTGCTCACGATATAGCTTCTCATCATACATGAACATAGCCTGCTGTACATCAATCATGAGTAAAACGGTTTGTCCCATCGAATTGATTCCCTCCTTGTGTGTCTTGCTTAACATACAATAGCATGTTTTCATGCCTTGCGGCGACATAAGGTGAACTATATAATAAAGGACAAGTTGGAACGGTCCGATCGGACGAAAGGTGATTAAGACATATGACAATTTCGCAGGAACAGTTTACGTTTCGTTCTGTCGCAGAGGCGCAGACCGGGGCTTTGGCTGGTTTTTTGGCTGCACAAGCCGTTCCTGGCACGGTGATCGTGCTGGACGGAGATCTGGGAGCAGGTAAAACGGCCTTTTCCAAAGCTTTTGCTAACCACTTGGGTGTCCCAGGTATAGTAAACAGCCCGACTTTTACGCTAATCAAGGAGTATGAAGGCCGATTGCCCTTATACCATATGGATGTGTATCGCATTACCCAGGATGAGGCAGAGGATCTTGGGCTGGATGAATATTTTTATGGGACTGGAGTATGTCTGGTGGAATGGGGGAGTATTATACCCGATATATTGCCGAAGCAGCGGCTTCACATGTATATAGAGACGACAGATGTCGGTGAGCGCTTAATTCATCTCACCGGATATGGCGAGCCTTATGAACAATGGTGCCGCAGTTTGCGGGAGAATGGAGTTTGAACCATGCAAAGAGAGCATACAGATGTGAATGTAAAGCCGCGTGAGCGGTTTTTGGTGTTAGATACAGCGACAACCGTGATGGCAGCTGCCCTGATGAACGGAAGAGAGCTGCTGGGAGAAAGCAATGTGTATGGCGAACGAAATCACTCGGTGCATGTCATTACCGAGCTGGAACGTCTCCTGAGTGAAGAAGGACTGACACGCGATGACGTGGACGGTATTGCAGTCGGTATCGGGCCCGGTTCTTACACCGGTATTCGGATTGCGGTGACTGCTGCCAAAACCCTTGCTTGGGCCTGGGGCGTCCCGGTGACATCCATATCCACTTTGCACGCCTTGGCATGGGGAGGGTGGAATCGTGGTGTCGCAATACAGGAGCAAGAAGGGAAAAGTGAGTCGGTGAGTGAAAGTCCAGCCGGGGTGCAGGCAGCAGACTGGATTGTGCCTGTGCTGGATGCGCGCCGTGGACAGGTCTACACGGGGCTGTTCGCCGTAAATACAGTTAATGGCACTGACAGCCCGCAGCGGCTGGAACCGGATGCGATCCGGCTGATGTCCACTTGGACAGAGGACCTGCTGCAACGACTGGAGACATTGCCTTCTGAAGAGCGGCCAGCAGCTATTTGGTTAGTCGGTGAGACAGCGATTCACGCTGAATCAGCCGAGCGCCTGCGTGCATGGAGCGAGCTTCATATTGTACCGTATGAACTGGAAGGAAAATGGGTTGGCCGCCTTGGGGCGGATAAGCTGCTTCGTCAGGAACATGACGAGCTGCATACGCTGGTTCCGAATTATACCCAGCTGGCGGAGGCGGAAGCCAATCTGCTTCGTCAGCGCTAAAGAGAGCGGTGAACAACATGGCAAAGAACATGCAACGGGAAGAGAAGCTTGAGTTTCGCTTGATGCAGCTGGATGATATTCCCGATGTGCTGGAGATTGAGCATGAAGCGTTCACGCTGCCGTGGACGGAAGAAGCATTCCGCAATGAGCTGACGATGAATCATTTCGCCAAATATATGATTATGGAACTGAACGGAAAAGCCATTGGTTACGCGGGCATGTGGACGATTATGGATGAGGCCCATATTACGAATATTGCGGTTCGTGAGGCTTTTCGCGGGCGTAAGCTTGGTGACAAGCTATTGGATGAGCTGATGCAGACCGCCTCATATTTGGGGATGGAACGTATGACGCTGGAGGTGCGGGTAACGAATCGGATCGCTCAGGGCTTGTATGAGAAAAAAGGTTTTAAGCCCGCAGGTGTCCGCAAAGGCTACTATTCGGATAATAACGAGGATGCCGTGATCATGTGGGCGGATCTTCCCGCGCATAAGGCATCCGATGAACAGGAAGGAAGCGTGCAGGAGTAATGACGCAAGAGAAAAAATCAGGTACAGGCACCGCCTCCGGTGAGCCTTGCTATATACTGGCCGTGGAAACGAGCTGTGATGAAACGGCTGTTTCCGTCGTAAAAAATGGTACAGAGGTACTTTCAAATCTCATTTCCAGTCAGATTGAAACACACAAAGCCTTTGGTGGTGTGGTGCCAGAGGTGGCATCGCGCAAGCATGTGGAGAGCATTACGTACATGCTGGACGAAGCCATGCAAGCATCTGGTATTACGCCCCGCGAGCTTTCGGCAGTTGCCGTGACACAAGGACCGGGACTGGTCGGCGCGTTGCTGGTTGGTATTGTCGCCGCCAAGAGCGCGGCCATGGCGTTCGGCAAGCCATTGATTGGGACGCATCATATTGCGGGACATATTTATGCCAATCAACTGGAGCATGAGATCGTATATCCATGTATCGCACTTGTTGTGTCAGGAGGACATACGGAACTGGTGCTGATGGAGTCCGAAGGCCAGTTTCAACTCATTGGCCGGACGAGGGATGATGCAGTAGGGGAAGCTTATGACAAAGTAGCACGAGCCATTGGCTTTCCGTATCCCGGCGGTCCGCATGTGGATCGTGTGGCCCATGAATCGGAGGAAGTCGTCACTTTGCCGCGTGCATGGCTGGAGCCGGATTCTTATGATTTTAGCTTTAGCGGTTTGAAATCTGCGGTGCTGAATGTGATTAACCAGACGAAAATGCGCGGAGAAACCGTCCAAGCCGGAGCGATCGCAAGAGGCTTTCAAGAGTCGGTTGTAGAGGTGCTGGTGGAAAAAGCGATTCGTGCCATGCGTGAATACCGGGCGAAGCAGCTTCTGCTCTGCGGCGGTGTCGCTGCCAATCGTGGACTGCGTACAGCATTGCGTGAGCGCTGCGAGCGTGAAGGCATCGAGCTGCTTGTACCGTCCATGAAATATTGTACAGACAATGCAGCCATGATCGGTGCTGCGGCCTACGCCAAGTGGAAGCGCGGGGAATTTACCTCACTCGACATGAAGGCAGATCCAGGGCTGTCTCTGGAGGAATGGTCTGTCCAATCTTAATTGAACAAGAATGTGTAAGACACGGCACAGCTGAGGCTGTGTCTTTTTTGTTCCATCCTGGTTAATATAAAAACAACATAAATTCAAGTGGTCTAATTACAGGAGTTTTTAGCTGATCAATGATAGCATCTTATTCTCCCGCAGTGTTCATCATAATCGTACACGGTTTTTCATGATTCACCAAAAAACCCAAGGATTTTAATACTCCTCGAACAATGATATGATTTGTCAAGTTGTGAACAAAGTTATCCACATATACCATTGAAAATGTGGATAATAATGCTGAAAGCAAGCAGGCTAAGACTTTTTGGAGGTAGCAAGTCAGGGGAAATTTTGCACCTCTGACTTTGGTGAAAACTGTGGATAATGTGGATAAAAAGGTGGATAAATTTGGTTTTCATGTGAAGGTGGCTTTTTGGCAATAAAAAAATGGCCTAAAAGGCCATTTTTCAATCTCACTCATACACATAAGTTGTGGATATCTCTGTGTACAAAAAGAAGGAAGAGGCAAATGTGAAATTTCTAGGGCTGAGATTTTATGCAGTAGCTGTCAATCCTCTAACAGTTCTTCCCATGCCGCATAGGTTTGAGCCAATTCCTGTTTATGGTTGTCGAGTTGTGCCTGAATTTCCTGAAGCGCCTCGTAATCCTGATAAATCTCGGGTAGGGTCATTTGCTCCTCTAGCCCTAAAATTTGCTCCTCCAACACTTTGATTTGGTTTTCCAGGGCTTCCAGCTTACGCTGACGGCTGCGTTCCTCGCTCTTGGCTTGTTTGTCTGCTGCATAGGTAGCTGCGCGTGATTTAGGTGTAGTCTC
>NZ_ASSB01000188.1:0-340 GCF_000520755.1 Paenibacillus sp. 1-18 | reverse complement strand
GGACAAATAGGGGACGGAATCATGTACATTCCCCGGTGTCACATGCACGTCCGTAATCACATTGTACTTCGTATCCACCGTACGGTGGTCCAGATAAAAGAAGCCTTCGGGCTTGCCATCACGGATCATATAGCCGCTGTCTGGGTCTGTTTTGCTTACTTTAATCTCTTTCTCTTCGTTCACTTCCTCTCGGGATTTTAAGGCTTTTTTCCGTGGTTTTTCCGGTCCTCCTTCACCGCTTCGTTCAGCTCGTCCACATAGTCTTTGGTATTCTGTAATACTTGTTCTTTGGTGTACTGGTGTCTGTTAGCATTGGCTTTGACGTGTGTGGAATCGGTGA
>NZ_ASSB01000187.1:0-571 GCF_000520755.1 Paenibacillus sp. 1-18 | reverse complement strand
TGGAACCTCCTGTCCATCCACTACCGGCCGTTTCCATTCTTCAAGCTCCTGCTGTACGGCAAAGGGAGTTTTTGCAAAATGGATATTGGGGTTCAATTCCTTTGCATGCAGGCTTGGCGCTATCTTTCCATGCTTCATTTGCAGGAGGATTTTAGTCACTCCGGCGATCCCGGCAGCCGCCTCCAAATGCCCGATATTTGATTTTACCGATCCAATCGCACAAAATCCGCTGTCCCGGGTATCTCTGCCAAACGCCTGGGTCAGTCCCGTGATTTCTATGGGATCACCCAGGGCAGTCCCTGTCCCATGGGCTTCAATATAACTGACGGTCCTCGCATTAATTCCTGCTTTGTCCAGCGCCGTTCGGATCAACTCGGCCTGGGCAACCGGATTTGGCACGGTGTACCCGTTGGTTTTACCCCCGTGGTTTATGCTGGTGCTTCGGATCACTGCATAAATATGATCCCCTTCTGCAACTGCCCTGGACAAGGGTTTCAACAGAACACAGCCTACCCCTTCACCAGGGACAAAGCCGTTGCCTCCGCTGCCAAAGCTTTTACATTGTCCGTCT
>NZ_ASSB01000186.1:0-37087 GCF_000520755.1 Paenibacillus sp. 1-18 | reverse complement strand
GCAGCTCTTGCGGAGCCAGTACGAGCCGGGCACAAACGTCTGCCCACACAACAAAAATAGCTCCCGCCAACAGACTGACCGGCAAAACACGTCGATGATCCGATCCGACCATCAGTCTCACGATATGCGGAATCATCAGCCCGACAAAGCCAATCGAGCCACTAACGGCCACAACCGCCCCGGTTAGAAGCGAGGCTATAATGACGATAAGCATGCGAAACGTCTGTACGTTCACACCGAGCGTTACTGCTGCCTCTTCGCCTGTCAGCAGAGCGTTCAGTGAGCGGTATTGAGTCAGCAGGATCATCGTCCCGCCAGCTATAATAAGGGTCGGAATAAGAAGCATATCCCACTGTGCGCCTGCCAGACTGCCCATCATCCAATACATCGCGTCACGGATACCCTTTTCATTAGGAGCCATCGTAACGATAAAGCTGGTCACAGCCGACAGCATCATGGACACCGCCACGCCTGCCAGCAGTAATCGGGTCGTCGAAATTCGTCCGGCCACACGGGCTAATGCGAACACCATAAGCATCGCTGCCAGCGAACCTAAAAAAGCAGACAAAGGCAGCGCGAACCGTCCAAGGATACCAAAGGCTCCAAACACAATAACCAGGGTCGCTGTAACTGAAGCCCCGGACGAGACTCCTAAAATATAGGGGTCTGCTAACGAATTACGAATTAATGCCTGAATAGCGGCCCCTGTAACGGCTAACCCTCCCCCTACGATAACGCCCAGCAGCACGCGTGGAAAACGGATTTCCCGGACGATATATTGCTCCGGCCTGGTCCATGTCACAGGTATCCACTGGTCCAGCCCGGGAAGATGGGACAGAGCAATTCGCCATACCGTTCCCGGTGCGACAGCCACAGGACCAAGCATGACTGCGACTGTAATCGACAGCACCAACCCTGCCACCAGTAACAGCAGAATGGTGGTAAATCCCATAGTCGATTTTCCAGCTATATGGGCGTGAGAATTATGTTTTGACGGGCTATTTTTTGATGGATAAAAACTACTCGTTCCTGAGGTCATGAACTAATCCATGGCTTTTCGGCCGTTTCCAGCGTTCTCAATCGTTCTTCGATCTCAGAAGCGGAGAAATTTTCGCCCATAAGGACCGCAACATCGTTCACTGGCTTTTGCGGGCGAATCGGAATAATTTCCAACTCTCGGTAAGCAAACTGGAACATCATCTGACCCTCTGTTTCGAGAAAACGTACAATCCCTTTGGCACGGTAAATTTCAGCGGGCAAGCTGCGAAACAGCTGTTCAAACCTGGAACGCGGGACAGGTTGCCCGAAGAAATGTGTGTGTACGACAACATGGTCGTAGGAATGATAATGCTCCCTGTGGCCGTGGTCATGGTCGAGGTCGTGATTATGATGGTCATGATCTGCAGGGTCATCATGAGCGTGCAGATGACTTTCCGAATGATGATCATTCCCGTTATCGGCTATGGACTCCTTTGAATGCGAGACATCCATGCGATCCTCTCCTTGAATGGAGAAAAAAGCATTCGCGTCCACGTCGCTCCGCTGCGTAGTCACAGTCAGCGCATAAGGATTTAATTCCATGACGAGTGCTTGTACTTTCTCCAACTCACCCGCGGCCAGTAAATCGGTCTTGTTGATAATCAGCTTGGAAGCGCATCGAAGCTGATCCTGCATCAAACGAAACGACTTGCTTCTCTCGTTACCTGAGGCAAAATCCAAAAATTGACGCGCATCCATCACTGTAATAACGGATTGTAAAACCATAGTGGAATACATAGAAGCATCTGTCACGGCATCTACAATTTCCATTGGATTGGCTACTCCGGTACATTCGACGATAATCACGTCCGGTTTATATTCTTCGGCAAGATTCATTAATTCAACGCCCAGGTCCCCACGAATGGTGCAGCAGATACAACCACTGAGCATTTCCTTCATGGGAGCTTGACCGTTCACCAAACTGCCGTCCAGATTAACATCGCCCAACTCATTCATCAAAATAGCCGGCTTGAGGCCCTGCCCTTTATAGTAAGCCAGTGCATGCTGAAGAAGAGTTGTTTTACCACTGCCCAAAAACCCGGATAAAACAACAATCGGTATCATAAAATCCTCCTTGTCTTTACAACATTTAATATGGATCGTACCGTAAAAATTTCCTTCTTGCAATCATTTATCGAATTTTAATCGTAATAATTACGAATTTATACAAATTTTTTATCCAATGAACAAACACAATTATATAAATGACCACGCTCGACTTGTCCAAAAGGAGGAATCCAAACGCTATTCAGCGGGCATGTTTGTCCTGCAACAGACATAGGATGTAGACAACTACCCTTATTTTCGAGGAGACGTGTAATGAAAAACAGTACGCTGTTGAAGATGCTGCCTTTTATGATTCCATTCGTCTTTCTGATCCCCGTGCTTGTTACGCTCTCTCCCCGCTGGCTTCGCTCACTGGATATGAGTCAGATGCAGTCGTTAAAAACGGTATTTATGGGCATTTTCCTGGAAGCCATGCCGTTTCTCCTTATTGGCGTCCTGGTCTCCTCCCTTTTACAATGGCTTGTGCCGGAACCATGGATACGTAAAATAGCGCCTGCGCATCCTGTTCCGGGTGTTCTGCTGGCCTCCTTGCTGGGACTGCTGTTTCCGATCTGTGAATGCGGCATGATTCCTGTTGTTCGCCAATTGATGCTCAAGGGAATGCCTGCCTATATGGGCATCACCTTTATTTTAAGCGGGCCGATCATCAATCCCGTTGTGCTGGCTGCAACGATGATGGCTTTCCCTTCCCATCCAGAGGTCACGGCCGTTCGCATGGGGCTGGCCTTTGCCGTTTCCGCAATGATTGGGCTAATCGTATATACCTTTGTGCGTGTGCATCCGCTCAAACGGTCGCTGCTGTCTTTTAATCAGCAGAAGCAGAACGACCAAACTCATCGGCATGAGCGCACCATGCGAGGCTTTTTTGTGCATGCTGGCGATGAATTTTTGGACATGAGCAAATATCTTATTATTGGCGCATTATTGACAGCCTCTATTCAAACATTCATCCCGCGCGATGAAATGCTTTCGTTAAGCGGTGGAGCGGCTGGCTCCTATGCCTTCATGATGGGCTTTGCCTATGTACTGTCGCTGTGCTCAACCTCCGATGCCTTTGTCGCTACCGCTTTTTCGCATACCTTTACATTAGGTCCGCTGGCAGCCTTTCTTGTGCTCGGTCCGATGCTCGATTTCAAAGGTACACTTATGCTGCTAAGCACCTTCCGTACCAAATTTGTCGCTGTCTTGTGTCTGCTCATTATTTCGCTTGTCATGGTTGGCTCTATAGCTGCTGAATGGTTATTCGGGAGGTGAATACTGGCGTGAATACAGCCTTTAGCATCCGCTGGCAGTATGGTATGCGTTCCTTGCTCATGATCGGATTGGCGCTGCATATTATCCTATTAAGCCGCACAAACGCACTTCATTACTACTTGGCGCCACACATGCAAAAGCTGCTTCTGCTCTGCCCTGTGCCCTTGCTATTCATCGCTTTCGCGATGGCATGGCATGGAATAGTCGGAGCGCGAGACGGTGAGGATATGTGTGATTGCGAGCATCCTTTACCTCAAGGCTGGTTCAAAAAAATGCTCGTATATGGAATGCTGCTCATTCCGCTGCTGTTCGGCGCTTTGCTGCCCAATCAGGCACTCGGCAGTGATATGGCGGCCAAAAAAGGCATGTTCTTCACCTATCCTAACCCGGATATTCGCCGCAAAACAGATATACCGCCCGTTCCTGTACCCGCATCCGCTATTTTATCATCGGCGTCTTTTGGGGCAGCTTCGTCTCCACCCAAGGACAAATGGAGTCAGGAAACGCTGGATAAGCTGTTCGTTCCACCTGACAAGTACAACACGGAATTCGCCGAGCTGGCAAAACGCCTGTATCAGCAGCCCATCATACAGATCAAGCCGGAAATTTTCTCTGAAACCATCGGAGCCATCGAATTATACAAGCATGCTTTTGAAGGCAAAAAAGTACAGGTGACCGGCTTTGTCTATAAAGACAGCAGTCTGCTGGATAAAGGTTTATTTGCGGTGGGCAGGTTCCTCGTCATGTGTTGCACTGCTGATGCCATGCCCTTCGGGGTCATCGTCCAATCCCACAAGACCCCATCCTTTGACAAGGACACCTGGGTGACCATTGAAGGAACATTGCATACCACGTATAAGAACAATGCTCCTATACTCGAAATTCGATCCGGCAATATAACCGAAGTCGAGCAGCCGGAATCCCCATATGTCTATACCCAAGCAGACTCGGTAGCTGCTTTTGATCGCTTGAATGCAGCACACTAACCCTAGCAAGGAGGATAAAGGATGAACAAGGTTCCTGTGATTTTAATCAGCGGTTTTCTCGGCAGCGGCAAAACGACCCTGCTTCTGCGCCTGCTGGCCTATACCCGCCAAATTCCGCTTCGTGCTGCGGTATTAATGAATGAAATGGGTGAAGTTGACGTAGACGGTGCCATCATTTCAGAAGAAATGCCTGACGTAACTGTGGAAGGATTGCTGGAGGGCTGCATTTGTTGCAGCAAAAAAAGCGAGCTGGCAGGTGCTCTGCATAACCTTCTCAGTCAGGAGCCAGATTTGATTTTTATGGAAACGACAGGAGTAGCTAACCCTGAGCAAGTGCTGGAAGAGCTGTGCTCCCCGCTGCTGGCCAATCGTCTCTATCTCGTTCATAGCATCAGTGTTGTGGACGCAGAGCTTTTTCATGAATACAACAGCCGCTTCACCGCTGACAAGGAGCTGGTTCGAACTCTGCACGGGCAGCTTCGCACCGCAGACTTCATTGTGGTAAACAAGACGGATGCCGCAAGTAGCCGTGAAGTGACGAAGGTCATCAAGAGTATTCGCAAGCACAACGATATCGCCAAGCTGCAAACAGCTGCATATAGCCGGGTTGACCTTGAGCCACTGCTGGAGCCTGTCCTGGCCCCTTTATCCGTTGCTCCCAAACCTAAGCAGGTGCTTCAGCCCGCCCCCGTGCAGGCACAGCCAACCGATGCAGTCGCAACGTCCATTCCCACTACGATCAAAGAGATTGGACGACCTGCCCATATTTCCAGAAGTACGGCATTCAAAGTTATTTCTGCGCACAGCCATAGCCATGATCTTCATCAGTCGCCTTCGTTTTCCCGTCTGGAGAGCTTAACCCTGCATCAACATTCTCCACAGCAGCTGGAAAAACAGCGCTTGGAAAATTTCCTGACTGGGCTTGGCTCCTCACTGCTTCGGGCGAAAGGATATTGCGTGCTTCCAGAGGAAGGTACAATGCTTTTGCAATTTGCGGGAAATCACTTCGAATGGCAGCCTACAGCCCTTCCGATAAGTCAGGGGTATGTCACGCTTATTGGGGAGGAACTGGACAAGGTATCTATTGCCGATCAATGGGAGCAATGCTTCGTTTCGCTGTAACCGTTAAAAAAGGCTGTTCCTTTGACCTCTAAAAGTCATGGAACAGCCTTTTTGCGGAGGATTTTATCTGTAGATAATAAAAAAAGCGTTGTTCGCGAATTATTGACATAATCCGCGAACACAACGCTCGACTAGTTCTTAAGGTTGTATTTTTTGTTAAAGCGATCCACACGACCACCGATATCCACGTTTCTTTGTTTACCTGTGAAGAACGGGTGAGAAGCGGAACTAGTATCTACACGGATAACCGGGTATGTGTTGCCATCTTCCCATTCCATTGTTTCTTGCGAATGTTTAGTGGAAGCACTCAGGAAAGAGAATCCACAGCTAGGGTCCAAAAAGATAACTTTGTTCAATGTTGGATGAAGATCTTTTTTCATTTGTTTCACCTAATCTTTCATGTAGTTTTAGTTTCAAACTCAAACGTACTGGCGCAATACTCCATCAGTTGGCAAAAGGAACAGTTATTCCCCAGAAAAAAAGACGACAGATCGCAACGGTTGCGCTCAGGCTCGTAAACGACAAGCAAACGATGCCACATATTTCGCATCGCCCATTGTACGAACGCCCCACATCTTTCGTCAGCCTTCATCGTTATATAAGCATATCGTGAATGGTCCTCCGGCTCGTCCCGAATGCTGACACCAGCACAGGAGAACTCGGCAACCATGCTCTGTCCACTGGACTAATTCAAGTTTTCGCCGGTTCCATAATACAGGCCGCTATGTGGCCAGCCTCAAATTATCTAGTTTCACGATGGATCGTGTACTTTTTCAGACGCGGAGAGTATTTTTTCATTTCAAGACGGTCCGGATGATTTCTTTTGTTCTTGGTTGTTGTATAGTTGCGATCACCGGATTCGGTGCATGCCAGGGTAACAATTACGCGCATTTCTCTTCCTCCTTAATTGGAATACATGGTATACAATTACAATAGTAATTTTTACGATTAGTTCTATTCTATTATTCATGCTGCTCTTTGTCAACCTTAGCGTGACGGCTTACCGCTTCTTCTATCGTGTTCCAGCGATTGCGATACTGTTCGAGCCTCGGATGCAGCTCTATTGGTTCGCTTGAAAGCACCAATCTGACGTTTCGGATCCATTCCTCAAACGATGCATAGGTAGCGCACAGATTTGCAATTTCAGGACTCATGTATAAAAAAAGCGGAGTCGTATATTTTTCCATCAAAAAACGGATAGCTGCCTCAATCGGTGTATATTTTTTACGCTTGCCTTCCCAGTTTTCAATCACAACAGCGCTCATAGCCTGCTCCCGTTGCCACTCACCCAGCTCGTCCACCCGCTTGTAATACGAGCGTACCGGCTGCTTCCACATTCTTCTGGCTGTTTCTTCGTGCAGCGGATACAGCACCAGTTTTGTAAAAGATAGTGTTGCCCCCGTTTCGGCAAAAAGCTCCAGTTCTCTCACTGTAGTCTGCTCAAACGTATCATAGTAGACCATGGTCCCTTTATGCGTCTCAACCGGAGGCTCATAGCCATAGGGTACATATTGAAGGTTTCTTGTCATACCGCACACTCCGTCCTTCCGTAGATGAACTTTTCCTTCTATATTATACCCTTGTTTTGGCATGAGTTTACATAAAATGATTATCCTTGTTCAACAGCAGGCGTATTACGACGTGAACCCCGCTGGAACTGCAACGCATAAAGTCCCATCGTCACAAGTGCAATCAGTGCAAGAACCGTAAATATATTGCTAAAATTAAATACCTGTACGTTGGATACGACAGGATTCAAATGAAAAGTAGATGAGCTATCGAGTGTTTTGCCCAAAATGCTGGTGGTCATCGCCCCGGAGATAAAGTTCAGCAGAGACAACAGCCCCATGCCAACCCCTACCTGCTCTCTCGCCAAGGTACGGGAAATCGTGTTGGACATGGCGATTTGCATGAAGGTCTGACCTACATTTCCGAAAATCAGCAAAAATAAGATCAGGTAAGGAGACGCACCCACAAATGTGGATAAGCTGATAAAGCAGATGAACATTAGCGTAACCGCCGTATAGACGAGGAATGAATTGCCTTTGCTATCCGCCAAACGCCCACCACTTTTGCCCAACAGAGCCGACGCAATAGCAGCCGGAAACATGATCAGTCCAATCGTTGCCGGCGTAAGCTGATTGAGACTGTTCAAGAACTGCGGTGCCAGGTACGGCAGCCCAAAGCTAATCCCCGCCCCCAAAAAGGCGATAAGCAGCCCGTACGAATATTGCTTGTTACGGAACAGCTTCGGCTGGATAAATGGATCATTTGCGGTGTTTATGCGCCATATAAATAATGCAAATAACACAACACCAAGCCCCAAAAACATCATGTTCGCTTGCGAAATCGAAAGTAATAGGAAGGCAACTGTTCCGCCTAGCAATAACCCTCCCAGAAAATCGAACTTCTGATCCGCTCCACGCTGGTCGTCCAGGTATTTGCGAAAGAACGGCAAGGCGATAAGGGGCAGCATGGAAATAATGAACAAAAAGCGCCAGCTTGCAAAGCCTGTAATCAAACCGGAAATAATCGGAGCCAGCGCAGTACCTAATGCCAGACCGATTGCCATGACGCCCAAGGCCTGTCCTCTTTTTTCAGCCGAGAAATAGCGGGCAGGCACGATCATAGCCGTTGCCGGAATGACGGCAGCCCCGGTAGCCTGAAGCAAACGAGCTATAATTAGCATCCAAAATTGATGTGCCAACAGACCTATAAACGAGCCTAGCGCAAAAAAGATAATCCCAAACGTAAGCAAATCCTTGAGACGATATTTATCTGCCAGCTTGCCGTAGGTCACCGAGCCAACCGCATATACGATCATATAGCCCGTCAGCAGCCAGCTTACATCGGAAGCACCAATATGAAATTCCTTGCGAATTACAGGCATTACTACATTAAACATAAAGGCGTTCATCACTGAAAAAACAAGTGTGAAGGCCAGCACACGCATAAGCTTATCCGCATTCGGATAAGTTTGTTTTTGGTTCATATGGTTTCTTCCTCTCCTGTAAAATGCCCTCTATGCTGAAAGCACTTAGCTCTATAAATTTTTGAAATACCCCTATCCAGGCAATTTTCTCTATAGATCCACTCAAGCACCAGTGTTCGCAGGACGATAATCACGAAGTATTTTTTTTAACAAACCGCGCAGCGTCTCTGATTCACTAGTAGAAAGCGTTTCGCCTACCGAGCTTTTAATTTGCTCGATGGTGTGTTCAGCTACCTTGTGAATTTTCAAGCCTTCCTCGGTCAAATAAATTTGCTTCATTCGTGCATCTTCCGGGTGACTTTGGCGTACTGCCCAGCTTTTCTTAACAATCCCGTTAACCAAGCTGGTAACACTTGATTTATCAATGAGCAGTAGCTTTTCTAAATCGGTGTTGGTCACTCCAGGTGACATCGCCAGTACATAGAGCGTCTGCGATTGTGAGGAGGTCAGACCCAAAGGGCGCAGTGCCGCTTCAATTTCGCGCCGGACAGTGGTAAAGATCCATTTAATTAAATACATCGTACTTTCTTCCTCACGCGGAAGACAAACGGGATACACCTCACTTCCCATCTCATTAGCAACCTCCACATCCGTCAATTTTTAATAGTTTGAATTCCAACTAAGTTTAAACAGTCGCCTATCTAGTGTCAATCCCTTTACTGAACTTAAATGAATGATTCTCCACTATGCATAACAAAAAGACGAGCCTGTAAAGGAACTCGTCTCTTTGTTTATAGACTATATACAATTGTTTGCTTATCCATGAAAAATGATTAAAATCGTTTAATCAGCTGATTTCACTTGAACCAACGGATATTCTTTCCCATCGACCGTAACGGTGCTAGCATCGTTCAGCTCCAGCCGTTGCCAAATGGTCAGCAACGTACGATAAGGATACTTTTTCAAATCATACTCAGTTGGCGCGTTAGCATCTGTGTTTGCTTCAACGTCTGAACCGGTACCCTGGTTAGCTGTTGTTTCAGGAGTAGCATCGGACGTTGTACCGCCTGTGGCTTTCTTAGCTGTTACACCGTTACCCTCTACAGAAGCCTCGGTTGTTGTGCCTCCGCTCGTGCTGCCTGTCGATGTCCCATTCTGATCAGTACTTTTTCCGCTGGATACACCATCAGAGGTTGTTGAGCCACTACCTATGGATTCTCCAGCCAGTGTCGTGCTTCCTGTAGCGGCTTTGCCGGCCTTACCGATCGCTCCCTTGTCGTTCTGTTCAGCAAGGGTAAAATTTTCGTATGAATGCTCCTGTTGATCCGCACCGACAAGGACGAGCTGTTCAGGCTTAAACGCCGCCTGCTCCGTCGGTGTTTGAAACGCAAACAACAGCTTGACCATTTTCGTAGTCGACTTGGTGTTAGGTATATGAGTCACTATCGTCGTTGGTTCCTCTTTTACAGGCACTGTAGGCTCTACTACAGGCTGTTGTACAGGCTTCTGAGCGGCAGGCGCAGGTGTGTCGCCAGATCCGATCACCCCGGCAGCTTTCAGGCCGCCCAGCGTACCCGCAATGATAATCAGCACGATCCCCGAAATGATGCCGCCTTTACGAAAGCGGCGCAGCGTTTTGACCAAAGACGTATCCGTCTCGCGCTTCGCTGTCAGATAAAAATTTTTGAAGACCGGATTTGCAGGTTCAAAATATTGACGCCACAACGTTTTTTTATGCAGCCCTTCGCGCCCTTCCTTTTGGAAAAACAAAAGCAGCGCGCGTCGGTAGGCCGGTTCAAAGCCGCCCCGTGGTGTAGCAAATTCAGGCTGTCCCTCGGACCATCGGATAAAGCGGTACATCGTATCGTTATCCTTCGCCCATTTGCGGATAGAGCTAACGAGACGGGCAAAATCCAATATTCCTTCGCCCGTGCCGTCAGAACGATAAAACGCAGGCAACAGACGAGCAAAATGGCCCTCCGCCAGCTGCTGGGGCAGCCAGCCGTAAGCCCAGTCCTGCACCTTCTCTATTTCGCCTGGCTCCAGACCGTCCAGCACTGACGGTTCCGGGTCCTCCGTGCTAAACCAATCGTAAGCCGCTATCAAGCGCACCACTTGTCCCTTGAGAGGAGCAGGCAGCTTGCCAACCCACTGTACCAGATCAGGCCGGGTGAAGAACGGAATCTGTACGAGCTGATCAGGTGATATTTCTTTTAGTTCTACTTCGGTAAGTAAATACCGATCTGCCGCTTCCTGCAAGCGCTCTGTCAATCCGGATTGCTCCAACGGGGAAAGCTTCCCTCCCGCTGAGCTGCTATCCCATTGGCGCAAGCGCTGATGAATGGCAGCCACTGCCTCTACCGGCTTTCGTTCGGCACGTAGTCTGCCCATCAATGCGGATTCAGCCAAAAGCTGAAAATCGGCATTGGCAGACACTTCGATATACCGACTGCCCCATTCATGCACGACAGCCAGCAGTCCCTTTACATCCGGTGTTCTTTTCATCTGACCGTCCATGTAGGGAATGAACAGCATTTTGGTAAGCGCAGGATTACCCAGCACCTTTGTAAAATATGCCTTACCTAATGACGGATTTTCTTCAATCGTATGATAAATATACGTAACAGCTTCTGTATTTCTGGCAGAATAAGCGTTATTCAGCGAGCGGATTAAATATTCTACCAGTCGATTTTCGCTGGTGCGAGTATGGATTTTATAATACTCCTTAAAGCAACTGACTAGCCCCGCCTCTGGAATATATCCATCCTTCACCCGGTCAAATTCGTGATCAAAAAATGACAGAAGCAGATCATTCAGCTGCATTTTACGTGGCAGCGCATCAGGTGACGATAAATAATCGGTCAAGCTTCGCAGCACGGCGACTCGTCGTTCGTTGTATAATTCACGCTCTCCCTGCTCAATTCTGTACAGTGTAATGAGCTCATGATAGCTGGATAATGTCAGATCCCGCCCTGCATCCATCCCTGTAAGCATCTGCTCGGCAAATTTGAAAAAATCGTCCGGCGACCCGCCACCAAGCAGTGTACGGACAATCCAGTCAAAGTAAGGCTGTTTTACCTGCTCTGCATCCACATTAAGTATTCGGCTATTGTTCGACAGGTCAAATACAAAATCCTTATCCACATTCCGATCACCGGGCCGCAAACTGAAAGGCTCCACGAACATCAAGTGAATGCCTTTCCTGCTGTTCGGTTCCAGCGCATATGTAAGAAATCCGATCCTGTTACGAAATGCATAAGGCAATGCCGCATATAACACACCAAGCAGCAACTTGGCTGAAGAAGCTACCGCTTCTACAGGGACATTCAGCGCAACATATACTTTTTTGCGACCTGTGGCCGACATCATAACTGCATACAGTAGCTGCTTGAACACTTCTTCGCTGAGCTTCAATTGAGTCAGCACCGCAGAAGGATCAACGGACGGAAATACGCTTCCACCCGGTAATCGCTCCAATTCCGGCAGCTCCGTTCCCTGCTCAATATCATAGGCATCAACAAAGGATGTATTCAGCCACTGCTTGTAATCAGACGGAGATTCACCATGTCCGGCCGGAATTACATAATTATGCGTGAAAAAGGCGCTTCGCAACCCGGTAAAATCCGCAGCTTTATAGATGCTCCGTCCCAGAACCACATCCCCGGACTCTGTCCGTACCAGATGTATGGCTTCAGGATAGACACTCTCTTGCTTCTCGCCACGGGCCGTCAAGGCAGCAGGAGCATCATATACGCATAAAGGATGCAGCACCTTTTTTATAAAAGAAGCATCCAGTCCTTTTGAATTAGCCACCGTATCGAAGCCTTCCGTGGAACGGAAAATTCCACGCCGTTCCCGTGTGTACATCTGCTGCTGTATCAAATGAGAGGTTGAATGACTCACTGTGATTCTCTCCCCTCAATGTACTTCAGCTTGTAGAGCAGCCAAATGAATGGCTCATCCACACGGATCGGACTAACCAGCCCTTGCAGCTTTTGCTCGACCGGATTGCTCCCCAAAGCGGAAACCGCGAAATAGGCCGTATCTGTAAAATACACATCCATCGTGCCCTTGAACGGCTTATCCACCTTTTCGATAAAGCGTCGGACTTCGCCGTCAATGTTCGCGAACTCATCCAGATCCAGGTACTTGCGGTGCTCCATCGGATTAAAAATGTTGCTGTTCGTCTTGATGTAGGTCCCTTCCTCATCTGCCAGTGCAGTAAGCATGTCACTTTTGGTCAGGACGACTGCGGTCGGAATGTCCGTCTTCCCTTTATCCTGGTATGCAATAAAATCACCGAACATCGTAAGTACGACATCACGCGGTTCATCATACTGCGAAACCCATTCGCCCGGCTTGTCGCCAAGGTTGATCTTAATACGCTCCCGAATCGAGCGAATTTGCAACGGATCGACCATAAACAAAATACCCGCTGAATTTTTAATATGCTGGCCATGCAGCCCCAGATAGTCCTGATCGACCATCCCCTCACCGGCAACATCAAAAAACACCAGCGTCAGTGGCGGCTTTTCCTCATCCTTAAATACAAATTGGAAGATAAAAGGCTCCTGCATCTTTTCTTTTTGTGTGGATGTAAGCAGGTCTCCTCGCTCAAACAGCGGTTCCTCATACATACTGCGGAACTTGCGACTGATCTCCGCATTCAATGGCATGCAAGCCGCATCAAAATGATCGGCCGTAACATGCTGCAACGTGTGAATCAGTGAAGTCATATAAACCGATTTTCCCGCCTGCGAAGCTCCGATAATCGAAATGATATTACTCGGTACTTTACCTGCAGTCACCGGTAGTTCGTTATGGCAGTACGGGCACAATCGGTGACGTGTCAGCTCGCCATAACGGTCCGTCAGGCCTGTCAGCACATGATCTGAATACAATCGATGTTCCTCAGGAACATCATGGGGATGAAGAATCGCCTCCATGTCATGCACGCTATCCAAACCAAACCGTTCCCGATATTTGTTCAACAGCTCATCTTCACCCAAAGCATAATCCTCGTCATCTTCACGGTGATGAGAAGCACGGAATACCACTTCCTCCGGGGAAAATTTACTAAAGCAATACGGGCACACAATATCATAAAATAATGGCCTTGGCGCTGCCTGCGGCTTTCTTCTGAATAAATTGCTAAGAAAACTCATCGGTTGCGGCCTCCTTTCATTCAGGAACTAATTCATAGATCGTGCCATATTTCTGGCCGTCCGTAAAAAACAACCGCACATATTCATCTCCGCCCACTTCAATAGCGGGTAAAACATTTCGTCCCGCGGCAAAAGATGCCGTGAACGGGTATAAGGTTCCATCCTCGCGGTCCGCCGGGTAACCTCCACGTTTCTTCACGTAGCAAAGCGCATCCTGCGGAACGGGAACCTCGGCTGTCACCTGAATCTGAACTGTTTTACGGCTGCGAAACCAGCCTTTTTTATGGTGAACCGCATATCTGATTTTAGCTCTGCCCGTGCTCAGCTCCAGCTGGTTGGCTCCATCTTGCTGACAAATCACAAAAGTATCGCCATCCTCACGTACAGCCGGATACACGGTGTAGCGCACCCGTCCAAACCCTTCCACTCGGTCACGATAGCTGCCTGCTGCCTTATATTCTTCACGTGTAAATAGTTTCAGGCTTGAAAAAGGCGGTAAACCTCCAATCTCATTGGGCCCCTCTACACTCGGATCAGAT
This sequence comes from Paenibacillus sp. 1-18, assembly GCF_000520755.1. Taxonomy (NCBI): domain Bacteria; kingdom Bacillati; phylum Bacillota; class Bacilli; order Caryophanales; family Paenibacillaceae; genus Paenibacillus; species Paenibacillus sp. 1-18. Next base: position 22,983 of record NZ_ASSB01000186.1, on the reverse strand, counting down.
GTTTGCTTCGCAATATATACCACGGCTGCGTCTTCAGGCCACTGCCAGCGAAGCACAACCCGGTTGTCGTCGATTTTGTGGCTCAGCTCCGAAATGACAGGATCACCGGGCTGTGCATCCCTATACTGCATAAATTTCAGCCCCCGTTCTAAAATCCACTGCTGCGTCGATTGCGTTGCGGGCCTTCCGGTGCGCCTCTTCGCCGCCCTGACGGTCCACTTGGGCTTCCCCCACCGGAAGATCTCCGCGTATTTTCGGCAATCGGGAGAACCAGCGAAAAGACAGCGATAAGAGTCGCCAGTACAAGCGCTGCTAACAAACGAATCATCAGATCACCGATAGACGAGCCGGAAAGTCCCTTTTCCAAAATAAAACCGGCAAGCAATCCGGCAGGAACTCCACCAATCGCAAAATTTCGTGCCAGAAAACGATTATCGAACATCAATCCGAGAGCCAATCCTAGCAGTGCTCCGATAATAACCAGAGCCGTTACGCGATAAATAGCAAAATACAAACTGTCCGCATATTCGCCTGTCCGCTCTGTAACCAGTGTACGGTCACCTATTTTGTTATAAATTTGGCCAAACGCCTGAGTAAGACCCTGAGCATTAGCTACATTAGAATAAGTTCCACCTGTCAGCTGAGCGATATTTTGTAATAAAGCTATACCATCCGATTCAGCCAGTTTCAGACCGATTGTATTAATCGGAATCTGGCGGGCGATAAAAGGAGCCAGGGCTGTCTGGGTATCCAGCTCGCTAAAGCCGTCAGACAGCATGATAACGAGCGAACCTTTTTCCGCATTTCCCTGGGTCTCGATCTCTTTCATCGTCTCGTCCAAAGCAAGTCCGATCTCTGTGCCGCCAGACATGATGGTCTGCATACTATCAATTTTGGCATAAACCGCCTGCTTCTCTGCCTCCGTACCAATCGGAGTAAACGGCTGAACCAATTGCGCAGTGGATTCAAAGGAAACAATGGCTACCCGTTTGTCTCCATCCATTTGTCCAATCAGACTTTTGGCAGCCGATAGCCGTTCGTTATCAGGATCTGTTTGCTGCATACTCCCGGAGTTATCAATCACAAGCACAAGGTCCTGTACGCTTTTACGACCTTCCGGGTTTACCTGATAGCCCAGTTCCAGCAGCAGACCTGCCACAAATAGCATCACCAGTGTAGCAGGCACCAGCAGCTTCCAGGACAGTCCTGAGTAGCGTTGCCGCCATGAGTGTCCGTTTAGCTGCGGTGAAATCAATTCGCCGATAAGACATCCCAGACCAATGCACAGCGCCAGGATGCCAAAGTACAGCCCAATTACGACGATATGCGGCCAGTGTCCCATCCATTTGTGAAGAATAATCTCTCCTAAAATGAAACCCACTACAGCGCCCAGCAAGCCGAACAGCAGCAGGAGGACATTAAATTTACGCTGCTTCATAAGAATCGTTGCTTCCTTCCATCATTAAAGTAGGATAAATATAAGGCTACCGCAATTCCGGCAACCGATCCGCAGCGATTCCGTGAAACTCGAAACCGTTCGCAGTATATGCCTCATAATACGTCTTACCGTTGCGATACACCATTAGATCCTCCAGATGGAAGCCACCCATCAAATGCAGCTTTTCCACCCCGCTGCTGCGACGTTCATGTACAAAGCCCAGCTTGTAAATACGCGAGGTAATGTCAACGTCAATCGCATAAGGAAGAAATTCGCCTTCGTAGTCACCAAAGAAATACTTTTCCTCATACCGATGCTCATGGGTATAGTCGAGCAGGCGCACATTAATTCCGCCATGCTGCTCTAATGTTTGGTACAGCTTTTTAAACAGCTCATCCTTTGGAACTACCAGCCGATTTTCATATGCAGCGGCTACATTGGCACGCCGTAGCAGTTCCTCTTCAAATGTCTGATTAAACGGCTGTGAACTGAGGATTAAGGTGCGGCAGGTCTGTGTAAGTCGATCCACGAGTAGGGACAAACCTCCATCCAGCAATCCGGACACAGGACCCATATGGCGGGGATCAAAGAATACTGATTTCCCCCGTTTGGTTTCCAGCTCGTGCATTACATCCTCTGTCACACGCTCGTAATACTCGAACAGGTTTTGACCCGTGTAGCTGTCAGCCTGACGAATACTGTCTGTTGCGGCTTGATGCAGTTCACGCTCCAGACTGGCAAGCTGTGCCGTAATATGCTTTGCCTGCGCATGCCATTTTTCAAGCGCCAGCTCATAACGGCGCAATAGCTCCAAATCCGCTTGAATCCGCAGCATATGCAGCTTATGTCCGTAGACTGTCTCGGTCAGGTAACGGATCAAGCTGCGCACATTATGCTTATCCATGAGCGGCAGCCGTTGAAAGGGCTGATCCTCCACTCGCCCGCTATACAGCGTATCCAGCTCGGCAGCATTGATCTGCAAATCATTAGTCATATCACGAATCAGTCCCCGTATAGCCGTAAGCACATTCCCCGGTTTATTCTCATCCGTCCAGTCCGTCAGCTCGAATAAACCGATTTCGGGATGCTCCTTGGCAGCTGTGTTCACAGCCGACTGCAGATGTAATTCCGCCTGAAAATCGCCCAGATGTTTGTGTACGATTCGCTCACAGTTATCGCGGAAAAAGGCTTCGCAGCCCTGACCAAACAAGGCTTCCTCTGCCTCACGCAATGTCATTCGCTTCAACAAGCCATAGCTGGCTCCACTGGTCATCAGCGCGCTCATGTCCGCGATCGCCTCATTACCAGGCACAAGATCATTTCGCGTGCGGCTGCGTGCGGCTGCATCCAAACCAAAATAAGTCAGCTTATCGCGCACGTCCCACTCCCGCTCCGTTCTCATACGTGCCAGCAGCTTCACATAAAAGTGATACAGCACCGTAAGCGCGATCGACTCGTTAGGGCGCTTGACCCGGGAAAATCCGGCCGACACATAACCCTGCCGCCCGGATTCTGTCATGATGTTGTTCTTAAACGATGTATTGTTGTAGCCCCCATCCTGTGACCGATAGGAATCTCCTGCCTGATAACGGTTTTTGAGAAGCTGAATGTGACAAATGATGTCGCAGCTCTCGCGCAGGCTATTCGGCACCGTTATGCCGCGCTCGTTCTTGTCGGACAGCACATAAACAAGATCGAACAACGACGATGGAGCATGGGATACCGGGATGGTCAATTTGTCCTCGGTCATATGGAGCGGTGCCGTAAACGTATACTCCGGGCTCTGAATATAGTCCAGCTCCCGCATAAAAGCAACGGAAGCTGCACTACGGTAACCGAATTGAGCCGCCTGATCGCCTTCACTCACCAGCACATACAAATCCATTTGTACTGATTTGAAGGATTGTGCAAAAATATATTCCGCCAACAACGTAATCTCGGGAACCAATACATTCATCGGATCATCGGCTGTCGTCAAGATCGACAAATGGACACGCTCGAACGAGGAATACAATCGACCGTAATCCGCCAAATGCCCACTTGCACGGCGCAATGCGGTGTTAAGTTCAATCAGCTGCGATTCATGTGTATAAAAAGCCTGATGCAAATCACGGCGTATCGTTTGATGGCTGCTATCCTCCGGCACTGCTACCGTATGCATTATAGCATCCACAGAATGGTCTACGGCCGTCTGCTCTTCCTGCGAACGAATCTGAATATACGTTACCCCTGTGCTGTTATCCCACTTGGTCCGATTGATATCTGCAATGGTGTTCATCACCGATCCCATACCGTCACCGATAAAAAGAAACACGGACGGGAAATGGATGCTGCTGCGTCCATCCCCGCTTCCGATTAATTGGTCCTCTGCGGCTGCATAGTCAGCCGCATAACGTAACAACTGCTCTCTCATACTTTTACTTCAACTTTCTGCGGATGTCGTTTAATTTCCCGGCCATTTGAGCATAAAACGCATAAAGTTCCGCTCCGTTGGCCAGCTCCACCTTTTCATATTCCAATTGGTTACGAGCTTCTGTATAAGTCGCAGCGAGTTCATCCAGCTTCGTCAGCAAGGGTGTGATATCCTCCGATGAAGTCAACACAGCATCACGGCGATCCGCCTTACGCATCAGGGCTGCAAGTTTTTTCTCTTCCAGACCGCGGAAGTTTGTAAACACTTCAAACTCCACATAATTTCGGCTCTTCATGACATTGGCAAACGGCTCCCAAGCCTCTTCCTCTTCGTCACGGTCATAGACGTACAAAGCGCCTTTTTTCGTAATCGTGTCGGTATAAAGAGCCTGAATGAACTGATCCAGCCATTTTTCCTCATCCTGATATTTGCCCAGCAAAGCTTCCAGCTCCGCAGCCTTCGCTTCGATCTGGGTATACTTCGCCAATTCTTCACGAACTACCTGCGTTAACTCCGGTGAACGGATCAGGTTTTCCTTTGCCATCTCTTCATTGATGCTGCCAAAGATGTCTTTGCTTCCCGTCTGCTCCAGTCCCTCTGCCAGTAGACGTTTCAGCTCGGACCATGCTCTCTTCACATCACCCAGATTGGGTTTGGATTCCTGCAAACGCATATCGTAGCCTGCCAGCAGTGCGTTCAAATCCAGCGCGCGTGAACGCAGCACGGTAAAGCGGCTGCTCGTATTCTGATCGACGTCCTTCTCACGGATAACGCCAAGTGTCTTCGCTTGGTCAAAGTCATTACGGATACGGGCATTGTATGCCTGCACACGCGGGTTAACATAGGTTTCTCCCCATGATTTTTCAGGAATCGGCGAAGGCAGATTGGTCCAGTTGTTCTGACCTGTCTGTACCAAATGACGGCCGATACCTTCGCGGTCAAGAATCGTTTTTTCATAGCTCTCTTCATACACTTTGAGCGGTGTATATACAAACAGCGGGACACCATTGCGCGTATTGAGCCAGAAAATACGGTTACGGACTTCACTCTCTTTAATCGTAAAGTGCGATTTGCCAATCGCATTATTTTGATAATTGCGAACACCCTTCAAAATGTTAGGCGACTGAACAGGTACTGATACAAATCCCCATGATGGGAAGTACAAATTACCTGAGCTATTACTCAGATGGAAGACAGGTACGGCCTCCTCATCCAGCTTGCTCGCGATGTAGCGCTCCACAAATTTTTCAATCGCTTCATCCTGCCCGTATTTCATGACAAGGAAATCCTCCATGGAACGGGTAATGAGATCACCGAACTTATCAGTTAAGAAATTGGAAATCGAGCTGATGATGTCCACATCCTGATCTTTGACCCATTGATCTGAATTTTCCAGCAATTCTTGGGCAAAATCACGAATCAAATCATCACCGTTACGCTTATCCAGCAGCTTGGTCACGACTTCAGAAATATCCGGGACACTTACCAAATTCCAGTAGTATGTTTTGTTGCCTTTATGATCGGACTGTTCCTCGCCATTGATCAGCAGGTCGCCGTTCTTTTCGAAAATGGCACTCAGTGCGTTCAAAATTTCAGTAAATACATTATAAATGCGGTTGTTTTCTTTATTAAGCAGGTCATACAGGTCTTCATAAAATTCAATAAGCTGCTCTGTACGCTCCACATCGGCCCGAAGCCAATATTCGTTGATTTTTGCTTCAATATATGCATTTTTCTTCTTATCCTTAGAAACAAACGCGCTCTTGGCATCGCCCAGCTTCTCATTTGCCTGCTCCCGCGCCCATTCGATATCCGTAGGGATACGGTGCAGTGATTCACGTAACGTCTCGATATAAGAAAGCAGCATTTTCAGCAAGCTGAATCCTTTTTCAGTATAAATCATGCGAGATACATAGAACGGTCCTTGCTCGGGATGCAGGAACATCCGGCGAATCTGATCTGTAAACTGTCCGGTAATTTCGCCTGGAAGCTGTTTTTTCGCTTTGATATATTCTTCGCGGGCACGTGTCAGAAACGTTTGCTCCAGCTCAGTGTCCATATTGACAACTTGCATTTTCACAACATTGCTATAGCTTAATCGTTCACTATTTTCAAATCCCGGCAGTGGCTCTGGTACGCGTGATTCAAAGTTTTTGATCATGCTATCCAGATCAACACCCAACTTGCGGGCAAACTTCTCTACATCCTCTTGATTCGGCGATTGTTCAAACATCTTGGACATTTTACCAAACATCCGGTAAGCCAGATACGTTGTCATTTCCTCCATAGGCAATACTGCCGAGGAGGCCCCGATAATATTGTAGTCGTAGTTTGCCGGATAGGTCTTATTCATTTGTGCAATGTTCGTACGAATGTTACTGATATAGTCATGAATGGCGAACTCCTCGCCCGACTGTTTTTCCTCACTCGCCATAAAGTTGGTGATGTTCTCGGCGGTGACATTCATGCAATAATCATAAGCATTTTCCAGCAGCTTGCCTTCCGTATTCGTAGCCGAAATAAGGTGACACAGGTTAAACGGCGGCAGCGGCGAGTTTACGGTTAGAATGTTACCGTACTGCTGCTTAAAGCGTTCCCCACGGCTATCCACATTCATCCAGTAGTCCAGCTCTTTCAGAGCAGCATAGCCGTTCTTTTTAATATATTCACGTGTATGCTCGCTCAGGCTTTTGTTGGCCAGATTAATATCCGGTGTAAACAGATAACCTAATGTGTTCACACGGTCCACACCTGCCGAGCCGTAGTCGCGCTCAATAATTCCCCGGACGATATATGAGATATCAAGGAAGGTACCACTTCCAGTACCCCCAGACAAACCTGACAGCAGGAACACCATCAGCTTCTTGTTGGTCCCTTCAGACAGGGTTTTGATTTTTTTGTCAATGCTTTGTACGACCTGATTGATCTTGGTAAACAGCAGCAAGCGTCCAGCCTGACGTACCCCTGCGGCTCCGTTCATTCCATCGGTAATGCTCAGCTCAGGAGATAGCCAATCGGTAATGTAAGGCTCCAAGATGCTGCGATTTTGCAGTAATCCGCCGATTTCGGCATTGGACAACAATACAAACTCATTGATCGGGTCCAAACCAATCCCTTTGTATTTTTTGTTGCGGTCTTGCTCGTTTGTTTCAAAAGCGAGAAATTCCACATTGTCCGGCTTTTCGCTCTTTTTCTTGGAAATCGGATCTGCCGGAAGCTTGAATCTGCGATTAATTTGATATTTCAAGCGGAGGAGGGCATCAATCCCCGTACCTCCAAGTCCGATAATTAATATAGGATTATCAATGGTATCAACTCTAATCTTATCGCTTACGATCCCCCCACCGAGTGATACGTCTAATTGTTGGATATGCTCTCTAACTACTGGTTTCATAGATTTGACCTCCTAAGGGTTCGTTTAGCTGTTCACTGAAATGAATTCCAGTAAAATGGTTTTGTCCACACTAGCCAGCGGGATCGTCAGACGATCACCGTTTTTCAGTTCAAGACCGCTGCCTGTGTCTACAGCTCGCCCGGATTTTTCAATCGTAATCTCCGCGGTGCTGCGCACCATGATGCGATCCTGATTAGCTGGCGTGAACACCACCTTATCGGTTCCCGCAAATTCTGGTGCCAGTTGCAGCAACTGGTGCAGATTGAATTTGCCCCGAAAGGTGTTCAGCTTCTTGTATTGCGGGTACGTTTTTTCTCCGGTATTTTCATCCCGGATTTCCAGTACAATTTGGCCGACAAAGCCACGATTGGCTTTTTTGACAGCCTTCCAGATGAAAAATGCAGCAATCAGCAGCACAAGCAGTCCCAGCCCTGCAAGAATGAGTGGCAGCAGCTTGGATTTTTCAGCAGGTGCTGTCGATCCCGCCGTGCCTGCATTCGTACCACTGCCCGCCCCAGCCTTGGCACTGATGGTTAGCGGCTGGGTTTCACGGTAAAAGCTCTTTTCCTCTGCTCTGACGGTCAGTTCATAATCATGCTCATCCGGAATCGTGTAGGAGCCGGTAAAGGCATCCCCCGCATTGGTTAGCGGCACCTCATTCGTTGTACCGGAATCAAGGTCCTTGACTTTCAGAACAGCATTCATATTCGCATACAATTCCTGATCCTGAAGCTGCTGGTTATTACTCGTCAGATAAGAACGAATTTGAACCGTGTCACCTTTTTTGTACGATTTGGCAGGCGGAGCGTCCATCTTCAACTCCAAATCATAGTTAAATATCAGATTAATATCAATCTGATCCTGCCGGACTCCCTTGACCTGAAGCTTCCAGTCGCCAGCTACAGGCTTGAGCAGTTTGATCAGTGAGTAGCTTTTCGACTTGGACAACAGTACATCGCTCGAAGGAATAGGCTTGGTGTTACCCGACGGGTCTATCAATCTTGCATCCACCGGCTTCGAGGACATAATCGAAATGTTAGCCTCCAACACGCTATCGTTCGGCACGGTTACCGTAACGTCCTGATAGTTGCCGTTAGCCGTAATGGACTGCAAGGGCACAACCTTCAATTTCAAATTGCTGGCGAAAATTTCACTCAAAATGTTCGGCAGATCATCCGCCGAGCTTGTAATAAAGGACTTGCCCCCCGTTTGCTGGGCAATGTCGGCGAGCTTGTTTTTATTCAGCTTTCCGTCCGCATTCAAACCGATGGTGTAGATCGGAACGCCGTTATTTTTAGCTTCGGCTACAGCCTTCGCCATATCCTGTTCGGACTGGCTTTCGGTTCTGCCTGTCGTTTTATTAAAATCGTTATTGCCATCAGCCAGCATAACGATCATAGGCGCATGTCCGGCTGTTTTGCCATCCTGCAAAATGCGGATCGCTTCCTTGACTCCTACGGAGGTGTCAGTATACGCCCCCCGGTTCAGTCCGTCAATAAATGCCTTCAATTCCTGCTTATCCGCTTCAGACGTAATATTAAGCAGGGCTTTTTCGCGTTGTACAACATCCGTGTACGCTACGATCCCAACCTTGTCATTTTTCGTCGACAGCATATCAATAAACATTTTCATGGCTTCATTGCCAATTTTTCCAGGATCACTGGTGTTCATGGAATTACTTACATCGACGACCAGCACCGCATCTACCTTAGAGGCAGAGGGTGAAGCGGCATTCGCCGTCTGCGGCTGCCATGCCGAAATCGAAGTCATGATCATTGCACATATAATTCCGATGACCAATAACCATTTTCTGTCTCTACTAAACATCGCTTGTACCCCTTTGCCGGTTAATTCTCATTCTTGAAACTTCCCATTCTAAGTTACAGTTGTACTCCCCTACTATTAAATTATAATGAGTTTTACATGAACGCCAGCTGAAAATACTGCCCGAAGGGTCTTGATGTCACCAAAAAAGCCTGTTATACCGCAAGATTTTACCAATATCCTGCAGTAATGATATAATTATACCCCAACAAGGGCAATCGGGCACCAGCCTTCTCCTTTATACGACAAAAATAACAGCAGCGAAACCTGCCCATGTAAAATTTCGCACTAAAAATCTAAGCAGAAAGAGGAAGTACACTATGATCTCATACGGATGTCTGGCGATTTTGTTTCTTTTTGTCGCTATTAAATTAATCATTTACTATATACATAAAAAACGTGCACCGTCGATTACGCAAATCGACACTGAGCTTCTGGCACTGCTGAACCGGAGAAGTGAGCGCAATGAATAATTCCAAACAGGCAGTACAATTCCGCCCATTTGCCCGCACAGAGCATGCCTTTCAGAAGCTGAGAATCTGCAAGCGTTGTGGACAATTCACCGCCCTTTGGGAAGAGAAGTGTACATCCTGCGGGCGGGATGCGCTGGTTCCTGTAGAGCAATACGCCAAGCTCAGTGCCAAACGTTATTTCCGTAAAGACCTCGCCGTTGGCATTGTGCTGTTGGCCGCTGCTGTCTTTTTTGGTCATTCAACGCAGCAAATGCTTCTGTGTGGTATTGTCGGTGCACTTCTCCTGCTGCCCTTGGTGCTTCTGCAGCAGCGTATTTACCCTTTTGAAAAGCGCAGACAGCTTATACGCCTGTTCAGAGGACGCATAGCACAGATCCAGGAGGGGCTAAACGTCAATCATAAAAATGCAGTTGCCCTGCGACAGCTCAGTGAGCGTGTCTCCTATGAGATGCTGCGTGAGATTGCCGTTCTCATTCATAACGACCGGATAAGGCTGCAGCAGGTCGCCCTGCTGCAATCTTTTGTTCTTCGCAAAGACATGGAGCTGACACTAGACCCTCTCCTGATCAAAAGCTTTGAGCCGCTTATGGTCAGATATATCGGAGAGATTGCCAGATTAAAGCGTGAGCTGATCAAGGATCGAACCTTCCGGTACGTCGTCTTTTATGAGCGTCGCATATTGGAAATGGCAGGGGGTGAGGATATTCTCGTCCGTGTAGCCAGTGCGGCTGTCCGCAAAAAGCGTTACGTGGTCACCCATGCCGCATTTATTTCCAGATATGCTCGCAAGTTACCCAAGGAACGAGTCCAACGATTATATCATATCATTCAGGAATATCCGTTAGAACCCTTCGGAGATTTGGCCGATGAAGTGAAGATCCTGTATCTGATGGAGCAGTATAAAAGCTGATTGGCTACAACGCCCTTTTATATATGACGTCATATCGAGCACAAATCACTGCAACAAATCAGAAAAAAACCGTCAGGATCGCCAACGTGCCTCCGGACGGTTTTTAATTTCTGGACTTTAACAGGATATATGTGTCTCATTAGCTTGTCTTCATTATTGACCTTGTAGCTTGTGACACGCATCTTGAATGGAAGTAAAATTAAAAGCACGCACACCCTTGCTATCATACACAATAATCTCCTTATTCAAATACGGGTGTAGACCATTAAAATAACCGGGCATAATCAGCTTGCGCATAAACAGGTTTTTGCCTAGCATTCGAGGGGAATTGGTCGCTACGACAAGCATTTGCCGGCATGCAGACCAAGGGCTGGGTTGAATATATGACAGACCATATTCCCCTGCTATGAAATCACCGCCCAGTGTGTATCCTTCCTCCGTACATTCGAGGTGCAGATTTCCCTGGTGTCGCTGAAGCAGCTCATGTCTGGCCAAGCCCGAAACGATACAGATCACGTTACTGTCAGCGAGATCCTCCTCCGATATATCACTAGCAGACACTACAGGATAATAGACACCGATATAGGGATTCCAGGTCGCTGTCCGCGGGTTGGCCAAGGCGTTCGCTGTCCGTTTCATCGCCTGTTCTTCCTCCGGTGTAGCGTAGCTGGATGGAAGGACAATATGAAGTCGATCCATATAAACGTCAAGCACGCCCATGCCGTGGCTTCGAGCATTTCTTCCTGCGCTCCCCATTCCGTTTATTTCCTGCTCGGCCTCTGTTTCTTTTGTAGAGCTTACACCGCTTTCTTTCCCCCGTTCAGCAATCAAACGGTATTCAGGTGAGGGGCGCTTCTGTGACTCCATTTTAACAAAGCGAAAGCGACTGTATTCCAGCAGATCCAGCACGAAAATACGAGCACCGATACGAACCTGGGCCAGCTCCAAGGCCATGACCTCATGAGAAAGGTGAATGATAAATTCGTCAGCATGAACGGCTGTAACGTCCAATTTGCCTGTTGTGCTCATTTCACCGTACAGCTCAGCATATTCCTCATGTTCATCCATTCGTGTCAGTTCCAGCCAATAAGCACGATTATGTCTGTCCCGTTCCGTCCGGTAAGCAATACGCTGAGGTGCGGCATCTCTTTTCCATTGCATAAGCCAGCCCAGCACGCCGTCCAAAAGCCTCAGCTCATGCGTATCCCAATGATTAGAGCCCTGCTCCACCACACCTTTGAAATGACTGGATGCAAGTTCGGCCGCAGGAGCCTCATAGGCTTGGGCAAACAGATAATCTTGCTCGCCAACGATGTTTAATATAGGCAAATTGGACAGATTCATTAGCTGTTTGGGATGTGGCGCACCTGCGATTACAGCAATAGCCGCAAAACGCGAAGGATACGCCTGTGCCATTGCCCAGGCAGCATATGCTCCGTTAGAATAACCCGTCAGATAGATTCGGTCTTCATGTACTGGGTACGCTTGCAGAATGACCTCTAACGCCTCCAGAAAAGCAGCCTCGCCAATATAGCTGCCCAATGTCACGCCACGACACGAAAAAGTCACGAATAACGCCTCCTCCTCCCAGTCCCGCCCGAAATTACGTTGCTGGAAGTCCGGCAGACCCAGCTCATACCGCTTGCCCGGCATCAGGACAATCAATGGATACTGCCGTTCTGGCGAAAAGCTTCTTGGAAGCTGTACGGTATAGCGCTGTATACTGTTATCCAAACGGGAGACAAAAAAGCCTTCACCAAGTCCGTCAGGAGACAAAAAGATGCTGTTTTCCTGAAATGAAAACGGATGCTGAGACTGTTCGGCGAATCCATATGTGAAAATTTGTTTTAATAGCTGGATATATTCACGTACAACCCTATAATCCCAGATTTCAAAAGGATCTTCCGGCAAGGCCGTTAACCTTTTTAATTCCTCTAGCAGTCCTTCAATCTGTATTTTTTGTACAGCATTAGTATCCTTGGCATGAGCTTGCTTGTAATGGTCATATTCTTCTTGCAAACCTTGCACAACGTCAGACAAAGGACGTACAAGTACCGAGTATACAAAACGATGCTCTCCTGCCTTTTGATCCTGATATGTAACCGTAAAATGCAGCATCCCCGTGTTCTCGATCATTTCCTTATCCCAGGCGTATCTTTGCTCCTGCTCCCAGGTTACTGGAAACCGATCCAGCTTCGTTCCCGCATCATTCGTTACCTCAACCCATACCATTTGATCTGCTGGAAGATCCACACGATCCTTACGCAGCAAATAAAACGAGATCGGGCTTTTCCCCCCCTCCCTCTCCGCACTTTTCTCAACCTCCAGCCAAGCCATATGAAAACGTATATTACGCTCTACAAATTCACGATGCAGTTCTGCCACATCTGGATGATCGCATATCTGATTTCCGCTAATACGAATAGAACGGGCTTCATCGGGAATAAACGCTGCGATGATGATCACTGTATGATCGCCTTCCTCCATATACAAGCGAAAAGGACCGGATTCCGCATATACCAGTATGCCGTCTATCCAAATCTGTCCTGTCCCTTCAAACGGTCTGATAACGACTTCCTGTGCTGTCATACAACGAAGGTTGGAAACCAATAAAAGCCTTTCTTGCTCGGCCAAAGGCGGAAAAACACCTAAATTCAGTTCCGCATTCCGGGGGTCAAGCTCGGTTAATAATCGGCAGGCTACCTTTCCCCCGGCTGCGAGCTCTAGTCCCTCTTCACATGCCTTTTCCAAATTCCAGTCTTCATGGGTGAAATGATTCGACCATTCCCTGCCCACACCGCAATTTTCCGGCAGCTCTACCGGACCAATTGCATAAGCAGACGTCAAGCGAACCGGATGATCCGGCAGCACAGTTGTTGCTTTTTCCAGATGTGTGAACCTCATAACATTCCCCCTCCAGGTTTTTGTTTCCTCGAAAGACGTAACCACGATATTCTTCCAGAAATTTTTCCGTTAACCTTAAAAGCAACTATATAAAACTATTCGTTATCATCTCTATTTACTCCTCTGTTTTTCCAAAAAAAGAAGCTGTGATAAACCAAAAAACCGAAGAAAGCAGAGCGCTCCACGAGTTTCGCTCCGCCGAGCATTATACTCGGTTTTCGAGGAAAGCAATAAGATCGGAACAAAAAAGAAAAAGAGACAGCCTCAGCCGCCTCTTTTGATCTTTATACCTTTTTTAGTCCTACAATGCTGTCTGTAAATCCTCAATCAAATCCTCTATATCTTCAATCCCCACTGAGATCCGCACCAAACCTTCAGTAATACCCAGCTCTGCACGGCGTTCTACCGGGATGGAGGCATGTGTCATACGTGCTGGAACGCTAATCAGACTTTCAACCGCCCCCAAGCTCTCAGCCAGCGTAAAATATTTCACCTTTTTCAGCAGTGCAACCGCATTGGCATCGCTGCCTACATCAAAGGAAATAATGCCGCCAAAGCCATCTGCCTGTGTTTTGGACAGCTCATGCTGCGCATGGCTTTCCAGTCCAGGGTAGTATACTTTGCTAACCTTCGGATGCTTTTCCAAAAAGGCTGCAATTGCCTTCGCATTTTGCTCGATCGCTTCCATACGCAGACCCAAAGTTTTGATACCACGGATCAATAACCATGAATCCTGCGGGCCGAGAATACCGCCAATGGCGTTTTGCACAAAATGAAGCTGCTCTCCCAGCTCGTCGCTGTTTACTACAGCCAGCCCGGCTACAACATCGCTGTGTCCACCCAAATATTTGGTAGCAGAGTGAACGACGATATCCGCTCCGAGTGTAATAGGCGTCTGCCAATAAGGAGTGGCAAATGTATTGTCAACAATCAACAACAGATTATTTTTTTTCACCAGCTCCGAAACTGCACGAATGTCTGTAACCTTCAGCAGCGGATTCGTTGGCGTTTCCACATACAGTGCCTTCGTATTCGGACGGATTGCTTTGGAGATGGCCTCCAGGTCAGTCGTATCCACGAATGTGGACTCGATCCCGATCCGACTGAGCACCTTGCTTACGATACGATAGGTGCCCCCGTATACATCATCCGTCAGCAGAATATGATCTCCTGCATTGAACAGTGAAAATACCGCATGGATCGCTGCCATCCCGGAGCCAAATGCAAAACCACGTTTGCCTTCCTCCAGCTCCTTGATCAGCTCTTCCAGTGCAAACCGGGTCGGATTGCCTGTACGCGAATATTCGTAGCCCTTGTGAACACCAATCTCCTCTTGCTCATAAGTGCTTACCTGATAAATAGGAACGTTAACCGCACCTGTATGGGGATCGGTAGGAAGACCACCGTGAATCAGTTTTGTTTTGCGTTTCATTTTATATCCCGCCTTCATATATTTTTTTGCTCAGATAACGTTCGCTGCTATCCGGGAAAATGGTTACAATATGTGCGCCGTCCGGTGCACTCTCTGCTTCCAGTAAAGCAGCATGCAAAGCAGACCCTGAAGAACTGCCAACGAGAATTCCTTCACGTGCGGCCAGTTCCCTGACACGGTTAAATGCATCAACATCGCTAATCGTATGAATGGCATTAAAATACCCTTTATCCACAAACTCAGGGATCAATTCCATGCCAATTCCTTCTGTTTTATGCGGACCTGACTCGCCGCCATTCAAAATGGACCCTTCCGGCTCCACGATTACCGTTTTAATGGCTGCGTTTTGCTCCTTAAGATAACGCGAGGTTCCCATAAATGTTCCCCCCGAGCCTGCTCCTGCCACAAATACGTCGACTTTTCCATCCAGATCGTTCCAAATTTCAGGGCCCATTGTCGTATAATATGCCTCTGGATTATCCGGATTGCTGAATTGACGTGGCAAGTAAGCATCTTTAATTTCAGCAGCCAATTCTTTTGTTTTCTCGATGGCTCCCTTCATTCCCTCACTTGTCGGGGTATGAACGATGCGTGCTCCCAATGCCTTCATCAGGTCCTGTTTCTCTTGGCTGAACTTCTCAGGTACAGCAAAAATAACCGAGATATTGTAATGAAGCGCCGCCATCGCAAGGCCAATACCTGCATTACCTGCTGTTGCTTCAATTAAAGTCCCGCCTGGCTTCAACTGACCTGTCTTTAATGCTTTTTCAATGAGAGCCTTACCCACCCGGTCCTTCACACTACCGCCGGGATTCATAAACTCCAGCTTGGCGAACAAACGAATTCCTCTCGGTAGAGAATAGCTGTTCAGCTCCACGAGTGGCGTGCGTCCAATAAGTTCAAGAGTATTGTGATATACATTCATAATTTCAAGCTCCTTTTAATGGCGAATCCAAAATAAACCAATGGCCAAAAATAACACCCATTGTCGGAGAAGTTCGCTATCATCTCCGTAAAAACATAGTAATACGGTAAGTATTGATGCAATAAGATTTTATGTGTAATTCAAGCATTTGTCAAATAATATATCCCCTTGTCTGGTCATGAAAAAAAGGAGCCTGATCAGGCCAGGACTCCTTTATACATCATGAATCGTTATAGGTTAGCTATATCAGCTAAATGTTCCATTCTATTACTTTGTAGTCCCGTCCTCTACATGCTCTTTACAAAAGCTCTCAACGGCCTGCAACTCATCTTCTTCAAGTTCAAGATCAATGTAACGATTCGTTGCTTTTTCAATCAGCTCATACTTCAACAATTTGGATTTTCCCTCGTCTACTAAATAAAGGGCGCGAATATGCAGTCCGTTTTCGGTGTAGAGCTCGTCGTCCTCTTCAACTTCAACCTCAATGATAAATTCATACCGCTGCCCGCTCAAAATACCAAAAGCGTCTTTAATCTGCTCCACCGTGTACGATGTAAAATTTAACATGTCTTTATTCCCTCCGGATTTCCTTCAACTACTGTGCATTTTACGCCCGCAGGCAGTAGCTGTTCAACTTGAGTACGTACTTCTTGACGATTTAAATCCTCACCCATAATTGAGATCCAGCCCCGATCATTGCGCGAGCGAACTAAACGTCCTATGCCTTGTCTAAGTCTAAGCGCCATATGAGGCATATCTATCTGCATAAATGGATCCGCCGCATCCTTGCGCAAAGACGTGAACACTGGATCATTTGGAGGAAAAGGCAGCGACCAGATGATGACATGCGACAGAGACGGTCCAGGGATATCCAGTCCTTCCCATAAAGTAACAGCGCACAAGACACTTTCCTCATCATTCTGAAAAGCCGAGATCAGATGGCTGATTTCAGCCGAACCTTCGTACAGAAAACGATAAGCAGATGCCTCCGGATAAGCAGTGAGGCCCGTTTGAAATATAACCAGTTCCTCCTGTGAAGGAAACAGGATAAGTGCTCTGCCTTGCGATTTCTCCAGTAGCGCCAGCACCCTCCCGACAGGATTATGCCCCGGTTGTGACGGATACAGCGCCGCCTGCATCTGATCAGCATACTCATAAGGTGAAGCCACGGAAAATGTCAGCGGATTTTCAATTCCGAGGCTCTGCGCCATGTAGTCAAAGGAGTTCTCCACGGAAAGGGTAGCTGACGAGAATACGATAGGCATATGCTGGGCAAATACCCGCTCCTTGAGAATCTCCTTTACCATTTTGGGCATAACCACGAGCGTTAATCCATCCTGATCCTCAATCAACCACGAAATCAAACGTTCAGGGTGTTTGAACAAAGCCAGGGCCGTCTGGATCATTTCAAGATGCTCTTCCACGATCTTGAGCTGGTACTCATCCAACGAGAATAGTCCGCTTTCAAAGACAAGCTCCTCTTCAATGGTACCGATCAAGTCGCTGAAACGGTTCACCTCTCGAATCAGTGACTCATCCAGACTAAATTCCTTGCGATCCGAGCCATGTACAGCTTGGCTGTTCTTTTGAAGCACAGCAAACAAAGCCTCACTTTGGGATATCGCATCTTCAATCGTCATTGCCAGGGATTCCCGTATTTCTCCCTCGAGCAGACGGGTAATAATCGCTTCGAATTGTGTATGCTTCAGTTTGTAGGTGAGCGCATTCTGTGCTGCTGTCTCCAGCAAATGGCCTTCGTCAAAGACAACAGAGCTGTGCTCCGGTAGCAACGGGAGCTGTCCCTCACGTTTTCTCGCCTCATAGGTCCATACATGCTCCATATAAAAATCATGTGAGCAGATCACTAAATCTACCGCCTTGCGGTAATGATCACGGGACAACGTCTGCCCGCAGCGATGACGCTGATGACAAACGAGACAGTCTTGAAAAACATCCCATCCCAGTCTGCTCCATTGTCTGTCTGTTAGCTCAGGATATTCCTTGCGGTTCCCGTAAGGGATGAAGGACTGCAACGTGTCTGGAAAATGGACAAAATCCGGCAAATCCTGATAAATATCACGAAAGACATCCGCATCCTCGTCCAGCCCGCTTCGAGCCTCGTCCAGCTTGTTTAGGCAGATATACTGATCCGGCGACTTGCCCAGTCTGGCATCAATCGTCAGATTCAAATGCCGTGCCAGCTTGGCGATATCCCCTTCCGGCTTCACCAATTGTTCGATCAGTGACTCGTCCGCACAGGCGATAATCGCAGGTTTTCTCATGTACCGTGCATATGCAATCGCGTACAGCAGGTATACCAGCGTTTTGCCCGTGCCCACACCTGCTTCCGCAAAAATGGTCTTTTTCTCCTTATAGGCACGCTCCAGCTGAAATGCCATATAAATTTGTTCATCCCGAACCTCAAAGCCGACTTCAGGCAAAACTTCATAAAATACATCCGCAATCCAGTCACTTGCCTGCTCAATAAACGGCTTGGACGGATCAAAGGCAAAAGGGTAAGTAGTCAATCGGGCTGTGCCTCCAATTCGTTCATAATGTGCATCCTTTCATTATAACCCAAAACGACCTAAAAGGAATATGTAAACTGTAAGAACAGGCTGCATTTTTTTATGTCGAAATAAGAATCTCTTTAAAATAAAGGACGAATCAATGGTCTTTACATCCCAATCACTAAAAAGAAATGAGATCCGGATTCAGCATCGTCACTTTTTCCAAACAGCAGTTCAACAAGATTATGCATTTTTAGAATGTGTCGAGAATTATCGCACCATCATTTGGGTGATAAATGTCTTCATTGCAGCACTGAGATAGGAGGTTTTGCGATAAACCAGACCAATCTTCCGTGTGGGAGCAGGATCTTTGAGGCAGATTTTGCTGATAGCAGGCTGGTTAACTGTTTGGAGGTAAGATCGTGGCAGTATGGCTGCACCAACACCTGACATCGCGACCTGCAGCAATGATTCCAAAGTGGAGAGTTCCAGGATCGGCTTGGCTTGGAAGCCTGCATTCTCACAATACCTGTCGAAGAACTGGCGTACGAGAAACTTGGGCTGAAGCATGGCGATAGGATGTGCTTGAAGCTCGACGAGTGGGACGACATCCGCCGCAGCGAGTGGGTGTCCTGCCATGACGGCAAGTTGCAGCTCGTCCTCGAACAGCTCAATGCTCTCTAGCTGCTTGTGATCTAGCGGTAGATAGACAATACCGAGATCGACCCGATTGGTGAGCAGCCCCTCCCTGACTTCCTCGGTCGCCAATTCCTGAACAGACAGCTCAATCTCCGGATACCGCCGATAAAACGCAGTGATGGCAGGCAAAAGTAGATGATTGCCCGCACAGCCAATCCGCAGGCGGCCTCGCTTCATGCCTCTAAGCTCTTCGATGGCCACCCGAGCTTGGTCCAACTCGTGAAAGGCGTTTAACGCATGGCTTCGCAAAATATATCCCGCCTCGGACAAATAAACCTTCTTACCAATGCGGGTAAACAACGGCATACCTAGCTGGTGCTCTAGCAATTGGATCTGATGGCTGAGCGTCGGCTGGCTGATCAACAACCGTTCGGCCGCTCGCGTAAAATGAAGCTCTTCGCAGACCATTAAAAAATAAGTCAATAATCGATGTTCCATTAGTTGCCACCGTCCAATCATAGATATTATCTATGATCATAATCAAATAATCGACATTGATCAATTATTCGATTTTTTCTACAGTGGAAGTAGACTATACAAATGGAGGTAATAGCATGCTTGAAACAGTGCTCACGATCACTTCAATGCAGACGCCCGAAGAAGCTTGGGCATTCAAAACAATTAATGAGGAATGGATCGATCGCCTCTTCGCCATCGAAGAAGCGGACCGTGCCATCCTCGATGACCCGGTGGTGAACATCTTGAACCGAGGAGGAGACGTACTCATCGCGCGCGCTGGCGAGTCAATCGTTGGATGCGTTGCACTCGTTCCGACCGGAACTGGCGTGTTCGAGCTTTCGAAAATGGGCGTTACACCCGAGTCGCGAGGGCGCGGATACGGACGGAGAATCATCCATGCCGCCATTAACCGCGCACGCGTGCTTGGCGCAGCTTCTCTCTTTTTGGGCAGTAGCACCAGGCTACCAAACGCTGTTCATCTTTACGAATCGGTTGGATTCAAGCACGTTCCTGTTGAGCAACTCGGGCCCATGCCCTATGTAAGAGCGGATGTGTTTATGGAGTTGGAACTAAAATGAATAGGGAGACAAAATTTTCGAAGATCCAGCTTTAACGGGAGACGATAGCACAACAAAAGCAGCGGCAGTCTAGACTTTTTTTTCAAGTCCTGGTCCACCGCTGTTTCATTTTCAGGGCTAGCCTAATACTTTATTTCCGAAGAAACTTGGTGAGGTTCCAGACACGATTTGGGATTGGATGACGCTTAGGCTTGCACCCACTAGATGTACACCTAAGGTAAGCAAATCCCCCGGCTCAATACCCACATACATGATTCTCTGAGGATTTACTGAAATCAGAGCTTTACGTTTTGAACGTCTGTGTATTCTCGGGTAGTCAGTGTTGTGGAGACAGCTTCCTTATGGGCCACGCTATTCGCAGCCTGCTCTGACGCATTGGAAGTATTCACAACTAAGGTGTTGGCACAAAGATCGTAGACTCCCTGTTTTTTCGCAATAAAAGCGACCACAATGTAAATAATATAAATAGTCACAAAAGAAATAGCTTTAATCCAGTAACGCCCGGAGGCGTGCAAGAATCCAAGCCGCTTTCCATCCTTGTCTACTACAATTAGAGAAAATACAAGCTTCCCTGATGTTGCTTTTATTTTGCCCAACTTTACGCACTATATTGTTTTGCTTTCAACACTAAACAAACCTTCTTCTCCGCGCAGCTTTGCCAATGCCTCAACAAAGAAATAATCGCCGTAGATAATGGGAACGTTGATGTATTTTTGCTCAGGATAATGTACCGTTCCGTTCATCAGCAATCCCTCGCGGTCCTCGCCCCACGCCGTGCATGTGTGATGCAAGCCCATGAGAATGGACTCTGCCGCTTGGGTAAAATGCTCTGCACGCGTCGAATATTTTGCCAGTTCCAGCAAACCGCTTGCCGCAATGGCCGCAGCAGATGAATCCCATGCTTCGCGATGTTCCTCTACGGCTCTAAAATCCCACACAGGCAGACAAGCATCTCCCAGTTGGGACAGGAAAAAGTCTGCTGTGTTCTCAGCTACCTTTAAATAGCGCGAATCGCGCGTGTATCCATACGAAAGCGTAAAGCCGTACAACCCCCATGCCGTGCCACGTGCCCAGGCAGAACCGGGAGCGAACCCCTGCCCGCCATGCTCGGTGACCCTTTTTCCAATCTCCGGATCAAATTCGACCACATGTGCGATGGAGCCGTCTGCACGGACAAATTCACGGGCCACGGTATCCGCATGCTGTCTATAATCGCAACACCCCGTGTATCCATGTCCTTCGATTGGAAATTCCACGCGCGAATAAAGCGACCGTTCACGTTAAAACGAGCGGCCAGCAGATTGGCAGCCAGCAGCCCCCGTCTTCTGGACTCTGCATCTCCGGTCAAGCAATAGGCGGCTACACCGCTCAGCATCCAAATAAAGCCAAGATCATGGTCTACTGCTTCACTGTTAAAGAGCACTTTTTCCAAACGACTCTCGCACCGCTGCGCAATCCCGGCAGCTCCGCTGTCAGGGCGAGCCCGGTTTACAAGCCATAGCAGTCCCGGATAAAAGCCTGCTGTCCACCACGCTTCCTCACGCTTGTCATAGCGTCCGCCCTCCGCAACATGGGGAAAAGCGTCCCCCAGCCTTGCCGCCAAGGCAAGCGTTTTGTCCAAAGCCAGCTCCCACGATTGCTCCAGCCATGCTTCTGTTTTTGTCATTTACTTTACCTCTCCCCTTTTCCACCAGTTAAAAAGTCTATCGCTTCAGCCCTAATATTCAGGCAGCCGTATGATAAAGGAAATACGATTTCCTGTGCATTCCAGGCGCGCCCCCTTGAGTAAGCCATTCCGGCAGGCTACGGAAGTTAATTCCTCTGGCCAGACCACGTTCGTTCCTTCCGTTGTCGGGATGACTTCAAGGCTTGCGCCTGCGTATTCCACCCGAATGCTTTCCGTTTCTTCTCCCGCTGACATAACATGATGAATTACGCTGCGCTCCCGGCCGTCATACGCCATTAAGGGAATAAGTGCTCCCACATGCTGAATATTGCCTTGAAGCTCATATCTCACCTCAATTTTTCCACGCACCTGACGATAATGTGTCCGGATTTCCCTCACCCCGGGGAACGGGCCTCTCCATAGCAGTGTAAAATCCGTTGCTCCATCAGTTGCTGAGCTTTGCTCCACCTGTACGGACCCGCCACCATCCTGCGGATCAATCCCTCCATCCCGGTCGAATTCCAGCGTTCCGGGGATGCCTTCTGACAGACTGTGCCATTTCCCGTCCTCCGTTTGCCAGGCCGGAGTATAGCTTAGCGGGAAAATGTCCCCTTCCGTAAAGCCTGTAAAGCCGCGGTCTGCATGGCCCGCTGAGGACGGACCGATCAGTGGCGGTAGTGAAGACTGTTGAATACGCACGATACCAGGAATATTGTACGGGTCGTTGACCGACGTCTGCACAAGCATTTGCTGCCCGTCTACGGCTGCAATAACTGTCTGGAACCAGCCGTCCGTTTCCAGCACCCGGCTACCAATTTCAGCTGGGATCAAGGTTGGAGAATATCATCCAACCCTTCACTATGCAGAAGGGTATACGCCAGTGCAGCCGCTGTCCACAGACTGTAGCAGGTGTGGTTCGAGTACACCTCGAAGCCATGTCGTGCCTCAGACGGATAATGATTACGGACAATATGCAGCTTGCCGTCATCGACCTGCCAGCGGCTAATCGCCTGCCAGCACAGGTCCGCTGCTCGCCGGAACGCACCCGCAAGCCCGTGCTCGCCTGCTGCATTAGCCTGCTGTGCATGGGTCGTAAA
The DNA here is from genome assembly GCF_000520755.1 of Paenibacillus sp. 1-18. Taxonomy (NCBI): domain Bacteria; kingdom Bacillati; phylum Bacillota; class Bacilli; order Caryophanales; family Paenibacillaceae; genus Paenibacillus; species Paenibacillus sp. 1-18. The sequence goes on along the minus strand of NZ_ASSB01000186.1, from coordinate 261 downwards.
GACAAAGGCCGCAGCCGCTTCGTTCCACTGATGCTGCGCGCTTCGACCACGCGGCGGAATTTCCCCGTGCGGGGATAACGCCAGCAGTGAGCTGAGCGCCCCTCTGCGAAGATGATCACGAAGCTCCAGAGCGCAGCCGCCATCATATCCGTTCTCCAGCATCACGCCCAAATGAAAGCGAGTGACGATATCGTAGGCGAACGGGCTATTGGGTCGGTCCAGCGGACCGTCCTGGTACAGTCCCAAGCCGGTAAAGCGAGG
>NZ_ASSB01000185.1:0-375 GCF_000520755.1 Paenibacillus sp. 1-18 | reverse complement strand
CAATTTAACGGACGATAATAATTTAACCCCTTGGTGTGAAGGATCTAAGACAGGTGGAGTAGGAGAAACGGTAACTATAGATTTAGGTTCAATTCAAGAGGTCAGAGGTATAGATATGGTTGATGGAATTATATGGATTAACAATAAGTATTTAGACATGAATACCATCCAAAAAATGAAACTCGATTTCTCGGATGGACAATCGACAGTGCTTGAGAACAATGACACACGTTTCAAGTTCGATGAACCTATACGAACATCATTCGTTAAGATTACCATCCTGGAAGTGAGAAAAGGCGCGGACTTCCCAAATACTTGTATAGATGAGCTGAAGTTATTGTGATTAGTTGTAGGAAACGAAAAAAAATTGCGGTG